>JBPYEF010000118.1:0-3976 GCA_051985875.1 Hyphomicrobiaceae bacterium | reverse complement strand
CGGCTCGTTGCAATCCGTCGTGTGCGCCGCCTTCCCTCCTGCACGTGTCGGCGGCAGGACGCAGATCGGTGCTGCCGATGCCCGGTTGAGGCGAGCCGCGCGCCGGCGGGGGGCGCTCCGCCCGCGGCCAACGCTCCTGCCCCCGCGTTCCCACGGGCCCATCAGTATACAGACGGTCGTCATGTTCCTGGCTCTTCCGGCGCCGCATGCTCCGCGCGCCAGGCCTCGTGTCGCGCGCAGCCGATACGTGGCGCGCGCCGCCGCCCGGCCAACGGCGCCGCATCGGCAGCTATCGCGGGCGCCGTCCCGGGCAACGCGCGACCGTGTGGCGGCCGCGGTCAGACCATCGGCGCCCCCGCGCCAACGTTACCCGTGTATTACCGGATAATTATCGGCGGTTGGTCGGCGGCCAGCCTCGCTGCCGCCGCGCCGACGGTTGAACCGCTGCCATGGAGGGTGTCTAATCCGAGCGAGTGTACCCGCGGCCGTGCGTGACGGGGGCGCGCGTGGCGCGCACCGACAGGAGACTGAGCAATGACGCTTCGCATCGGAGATACGGCGCCGAATTTTGAGGCGCAGACCACCAATGGTTCCATTTCCTTCCACGATTTTATCGGGAACGGTTGGGTAGTGCTGTTCTCCCATCCCAAGGACTTCACCCCGGTGTGCACCACCGAGCTCGGCTACATGGCCAAGATCAAGCCGGAATTCGATCGGCGCAATGTCAAGATCATCGGTCTGTCGGTCGATCCCGTCGACAGCCATGCCAGATGGGCGGCCGACATCAAGGAGACGCAGGGCCATGCACCCAACTACCCGATCATCGGCGACCCCGATCTCAAGGTTTCCAAGCTCTATGGCATGCTCCCCGCGGAGAGCGGCAGCTCGAGCGACGGGCGCACGGCGGCGGACAACCAGACCGTGCGCACGGTGTTCGTGATCGGGCCGGACAAGAAGATTAAGATGCTTCTCGCCTATCCGATGACGACCGGGCGCAACTTCGACGAGGTGCTGCGCGTCATCGACTCGCTGCAGCTCACAGCCAAGCACAAGGTTGCGACCCCCGCCAACTGGCAGCACGGAGATGACGTGATCATCGCCGGCTCGGTATCGGACGAAGAGGCACGCAAGCAGTACCCAGCGGGGTGGAAGGCCCCCAAGCCGTATCTGCGCATCGTCCCGCAACCGCGCTAGCGTCCGCTTGGGGCCGCTCGCCGTCGGCGCCCGGCCCCGCGCGCGCCGCCGCCTCACGAGAGGAGCTCATTGCCGTGATCTTCCGGCAGCTGTTTGACAGCACCTCCAGCACGTACAGCTACCTGATGGCGAGTCGTCGCGGCGGCGAGGCGCTGATCATCGATCCCGTCATCGAGAGAGTCGAGCGTTACCTGCAGCTCGTCCGCGAGCTCGACCTCAAGCTCGTCAAGGCGGTGGACACCCACCTGCACGCCGATCACATCACCGGGCTCGGTGCGCTGCGCGACCGCACGCACTGCATCACCGTGATGGGCGAGCACTCGAAGGTCGACGTCGTGTCGATGCGCGTGAGCGAGGGCGACAAGCTGACCATCGAAGGCCTCGCGCTTGACGTGCTGTACACACCGGGGCACACGGATGATTCCTACAGCTTGCTGATGGGGGATCGCGTGTTCACCGGCGACACGTTGTTGATCCGTGGCACGGGCCGCACCGATTTTCAAAATGGCAGTGCCCGCGCCCAATACGATTCGCTGTTCAACAAGCTGCTCAAGCTCCCCGACGAGACGATGGTGTTCCCGGCCCACGACTATAAGGGCGACATGGTTTCGACGATCGGTGAGGAGAGGGCGTTCAATCCGCGGCTGCAGGTGTCTTCGGTTGACGAGTACGTCGAGCTGATGAGCAAGCTGAACCTGCCGAACCCGAAGATGATGGATGTGGCGGTGCCGGCAAACCTGCGCGTCGGCCTCGCGCAAGAGACGATTGCCAGCAAGGGCTGGTCGCTAACGGCGGCGCAAGCCGTCCCCCTGCTCGACCGGTCGGACGTCATCCTCGTCGACTTGCGCGAAAAGAGCGAGCGCGACAAGCACGGCATCATTCCCGGCTCGCTGCATGCGCCCTACGCGGATCTGGCGGTCAACATCCGCCCGGGCGGTGTGCTGCACGAACTTGCCAGCGCAACCGCCAAGCGCATGGTCTTCTACTGCGCCTTCGGCGAGCGCTCGGCGATGGCGGTGCAGGCGGCGCAAGACGTCGGCATCAGCTCGGCGTGCCACATCCACGGCGGCATCGATGCCTGGCGCAAGGCGCACGGTAAGCTGCTGTGCGAGACGTCGGCTTAGCACCGTACCCTCGTCACCGCGGCCGCCGCCCGCTTGCGCGCGAATGTCTCCGGTTAGCCCGCGGGCTCGCCGGCGTTGACCGCAAGCACTTGGCCCGAGATGCTGCGCGCCATGTCGCTGCAGAAGAATACCGTCGCATCGACGATATCCGCGGCGCTGACCATGCGCCCGAGCGGGGCGCGCTGCAGCATCTGCCGACGCATGGCCTCGATCGAGACGCCGCGCGCCGCCGCCTGGCCGGCGATCACGCGATCGATGCGCTCCCCCTCGACAGCTCCCGGGGCGACGCAGTTGACGCGAATGTTGTGGGCTGCCAGCTCGAGCGCCATGCCGTAGGTCATCCCAACCTGCCCCGCCTTGGCCGCGCAATAGCCGATGCGGAAGGGGAGCCCGCGTCGCCCGGCGCCGGAGGAAATGTTGACAATCGCGCCCTCGCCGGCCTTGAGCATTTCCGGCACGACGAAGCGCGTGAACAGATAGGAGCTCGTCAGGCAGGAGTCGATCGTGTAGTGCCAGTCCGCGACGGTGTAGTCTTGCACCGGCTTGGTGGGGCCGGCGTCGCCGGCATTGTTGACGAGCGTGTCGATTCTGCCGAAGGCGCTCACCCCAGAGGCGACCGTGCGGGAAACGTCCTCCTCGAGGCTCGCATCGCAAGTCACGGCGAGGGCACGGCCACCGGCTCCGATGATCTCCGCGGCCGTGGCGGCGACCAGATCGGCGGAGCGCGCGGCACAGACGACCGCGGCACCCTCCCGAGCGAAGCGCAGGCTAAGCGCGCGCCCGATCCCCTTTGATGCGCCGCTGATGACGGCAACACGCCCATCGAGCAGGCCCATGCATCTCCCCTTTGCCGAATATGGGTGGCGAACCCGCTACCCCTCACTATCACTTGCTTTTGCGAGCCGAGCGATGGCCGCGTCCACGCCAGCTTGCCGTCGGCATCTTGCCGGCATCTTCATGTGTTGGCCGCACCCCTGGCGCGCTGCGTGCGGGCGACACGCTTCGGCGGGGTCGCCACGCGGGGTGCTTGCGCGAGGCGCGCCAGCGTGGCCATCGCCGCCGCCGGGGCGCGCACTTTGCCTTCGTGGATGAAGTAGACGAACACGTCGCGTGGTCTGGCCGGCGCGATGGGCTTGGGATCGATCGGCGGCAGATCGGCAGGCTGCCCACCGTTCGCCCAGGCGCGCGCCCGATCAACCCAGCAGTTAAGCTCCGCCGGGCGATATGCGGTCGGGATCGTATCCTCGCCCCTTTGCAGGCGGGCGTAGACGAAATCGCCGATCGCATCGGGGATCGCGGGGTAGGTCGCATGATCGGCGTATACGACCGGCGTTGCGAAGCTGCGGAGCAGCGCGATCAGCTGCGGGTTGCAGAAGGAGGCATGCCGCACCTCGACCACGTGACGCAATTGACGACCTTCAAACCGCGCCGGCAGCAGCTCGAGGAACTTGCCAAAGTCGGCGGCGTCGAACTTCTTGGTCGGTGCCAACTGCCACAGCAGCGGGCCGAGCTTTCCGCCGAGCTTCGTTACGCCCGAGTCGAGAAAGCGGGCAATCGAGTCGCCCGCCTCGGCGAGAACGCGCCGGTTCGTGGCATAGCGCGGCCCCTTGAGGGCAAACACGAAATGCTCGGGCGTTTCGCGAGCCCACTTGGCAAAC
>JBPYEF010000117.1:0-15685 GCA_051985875.1 Hyphomicrobiaceae bacterium | reverse complement strand
CGGTGTCGATGTTGATCATCGGCAGCGGCGCTGCGACACCCGTGAGCGTGGTGAACTTCTCCATCGGCTTTCCCTAGCTCTGGCTCGATAGTCCGTGCGTGCCTCCCCGCGCGGTCGAGATCAGGCCCGCGACGGTCATGTGACGAACCCCGGAGAGCGACGGGCGCCGCCCGACGGGTCGCCTGCTCCGTTTAATGCCAGTGCGCCCGCGCCCGTCAAGTCCCGTGAGCGCTCCCGCATCGCCGGGAGCGAGGCCGCGACGCACTCAGCGTGCGACTCGCGGCGCCGGCAAGCGCTCGCTCAGGCCGCGCGGGCCGCACCATCAGCGGGATGCGGGCAAGCGCCCGACCGTAGATGCCGCCCTGCCGCCCCGCCGCTGTGCTCGCCGGATTGGTGTTCGGTGCGCGTCACGGCGTGCCGGTCGCGCTCCTCGCCAATCGACAGCCACTGCCGCTCAACGGGTGCCGCTGCGGACGCATCGCGCCGGCTTTCCGACAGCGCATAGATCGCCTCGAGCACCTCCTCGGGAGCCGCATGGTGCACCATGTGGCCGATCCCCGGCACATTGCGGAACGTGCTCATGCCGAGCTCGCGGTGGAGCCGCGCCGAATGCTCGTTGGTGTCGACGATGCGATCGTCGGAACCGGCAATCAGGCGCACGGGGACGGCGAGCTCCTTGTACAGCTCGCAAAACCTGCTCGCCGCCTCCATGAGCATCTCCGTCTCCTCCGCCACCGCCTTGATCTGCGAGGGCCGCAGCGCATGCGGGATCGAATAGTGACGCTTGAAGCTTTCGGGAACCTCGCAGGGAGCAAACACGCGTCGCACCGCCTGCGACGCCAGCAGTCGGCCGACAAGCGGCATTGCCGTCAGGCGCAAAACGTCGGCGAGGGGAAATCCCGACGCCGGAAGCGCCGCGGATGACGCGCGCGGCACAGGGTAATAATATCCCGACAGCAACACCAATCCGGCGACCTTGTCCCGCCCCTCGAGGGCGAGGGCCAGCGCAACGAGCGCGCCCCAGGAGTGGCCGACGACGATCGGCCGCTCGATGCTAAGCCGCGTGAACGCTCCGAGCAGCATCCGAGCTTGCTCGGTGGGACCCCAGCGGCGGCCGCGCGGACGTTCGCTGTAGCCGAACCCCGGCCTGTCGAAAGCAATGACCCGGTGTCCCAAGGCGATGCGCTCGGTGATGCCGCTGGAGAGGAAGTCGCCGATCATGCTGCCGTTACCGTGCAGGAGAACGACGGGCGTTCCGCTGCCGCGCTCGAAATAATGCAGGCGCATGCCGTCAACCGCGATGAAATCGTCAACGAAGGGACGATCGGCCTCCGCAAGGGCTGATCCCATAGTTCGACTCCCGACGATCGGCATGTGGCTCGAAGGATGCACGCTCTGTAAACCAAGAACCTTTACCGCCGATTAACCCGAATCGCGGCCTCCCTAGGCACGAGCAACAATCCTGGTTGACACCGATGACGTACTTGGAACGGACGCTCGCAACGCTGTCGGAGGCGATCGCGGCGGCAACCGCCGGGGGTCACGCGCTGCAGCTCGCCTCCCTCGTGCGGCGCCGGGATGTAATCCGCGCCGCGCTGGCTGCGCCCGAGCAGGCTTGTCACATCACGCCGGGTCCGGGGAGCGCGTACGAGGTGGTCGCGCGACCACCTCGCGCGCAGCCACGCGGATCGCCGGCGGTGGTCCTCGCCGAGCCCGGGGTGCAAGGATGAACAGGATAGCGCCGATGCGCCGCGACGGACACGAGCACACAGCGCCGGGAATCGGCAAGTGCAGATCCGCGCGGCAAGCGGCGGACCTCGTCCGAACCAACGATACGGTTGCTACCGGTGGTTTCGTCGGCATCGGCTTTGCCGAGGCGGTCGCCACGGCGCTCGAGGCCCGCTTTCTCGAGAGCGCGAGGCGAAGCGCCGACGGCACAGGTGAACCCAACGGCTTAACTCTGGTGTACGCGGCGGGTCAGGGCGATGGGCGGGACCGCGGGCTCAACCATCTAGCGCATCGGGGCTTGGTGCGGCGGGTGATCGGTGGCCACTGGGGGCTGGTGCCGAAGCTGCAGGCGCTTGCGGTCGCCGGCGAAATCGAGGCCTACAATTTGCCGCAGGGCGTGATCACCCATCTCTACCGGGACATTGCCGCCGGCAAACCCGGGCATGTTACCCGCGTCGGCCTCGATACCTTTGCCGATCCTCGGCACGGCGGAGGCAAGCTCAATGGCAAAACGACGGCCGACCTCGTCAGCGTCATGCAGATCGACGGAGCTGAATACCTGTTCTATCGGGCGTTTCCGATCGACGTGGCGATCGTCCGCGGCACCACCGCCGATGCCGATGGCAACATCAGCATGGAACGCGAGGCGTTGACACTCGAGGCGCTGTCCCTGGCGATGGCCGCGCACAACTCGGGAGGTCGGGTCATCGTCCAGGTGGAGCGCATCTGCGAGCGCGGTGGCTTGAACCCGCGCCAGGTCAAGATCCCCGGCATCCTCGTCGACTGCGTGGTGGTCGCCGAGCGCCGCGAGGATCACATGCAGACGTTTGCCGAGCACTACTCGCCAGCCTTCGCAGGCGAGATCCGCGTGCCAATGCATTGCCTCGCGCCGCTGCCCATGGACGAGCGCAAGATCATCGCCCGGCGCGCGGCGATGGAGCTCGAAGCCGGCGCGGTCGTGAATCTCGGCATCGGCATGCCGGAAGGCATCGCCGCGGTCGCGGCGGAGGAGCGCATTTCCGATCTGGTGACCATGACCGCGGAGCCGGGCGTCATCGGCGGCGTGCCGGCATCCGGTCTCAATTTCGGCGCCGCCACAAATCCGCAGGCGATTGTCGACCAGCCCTATCAGTTCGACTTCTACGACGGCGGCGGGTTGGATCGCGCATTTCTTGGGCTGGCCCAGGTCGACCGCTACGGCAATCTCAACGTGTCGCGCTTCGGTGCACGTCTCGCCGGCGCCGGAGGTTTCATCAACATCAGCCAATGCGCCAGCGCCGTGGTGTTTGTCGGTACGTTCACCGCTGGTCCGCTCGCAGTCGCGATCCGCGACGGGCGCCTGAGCATCGCCAAGGAGGGTAACGTCCGCAAGTTTGTCGCCGACGTCGAGCATCGCACTTTTTCGGGTGACTATGCGCTGAGGCGCGGTCAGCCCGTGCTTTACGTCACCGAGCGCTGCGTGTTCCGACTCACCGGCAACGGACTGGAGCTGCTGGAGGTGGCGCCAGGCATCGATATCGATCGCGATATACTCGCGCACATGGACTTCACCCCGATCATCCGCGATGCGCGGATCATGGACGCGCGCATCTTCGATGCCGCATCGATGCGGCTGCGCGATTGCCTGCTGGCTACGCCGATGCAACGGCGCTTTAGCTACGACGCGAAATTCAAGGTGCTGTTCGTCGACCTGAGACAGCTGGCTATTGTCAGTGAGGCCGACGTCGAAAGCATCCGCGCCGAGTTCGCCGCGCACATCCGCGCGCGCGGCGGACGCATCCACGCAATGGTAAATTGCCGAGCTTGCGGCGTCGCTCCGGCGGTTGCCGACAGCTTCCAGCGCATGCTCATCGCCTTGGAAGAAACCTCCGGCGTGGCGATGACGAGCTATGGCGTTCCGCACCTGCTCGCGCGCGAGGCGGAGGCCGGCGCGCACGCCACGGGGCCCCGACGCGAGTCGCCCCGCGCCGGCCGACCTGCGACCGTGCTGCCGCTGCTGGCCACCGGCTGACACGCAACGGCGCAGGTCGGCTAGTAGCAGGGCGGACGACGACAGGGCTGCTACACGGAAGTGCTTGCCACCACGGAGCATTACGGAGCCACGGCCGGGAGATGTCACGGCGGTCGATCAGCCGCCGAATGACCTGGACACGGGAGTGAGACCTGCGGCCCGCCACAGGACGTGTGGTATCATTGCCTGGTCGGCCTGTGGTTGTGGTTCCCGGTTCTCGCGCTTGGTCGCTCGAATGCCAAGCACGGCACTCCGTCCGGGCACGCCTCCCCGTGAGGTAGCTACGGGCGCGATACGGGCGCGGCTATTTGATCTCCGGATCCGTATAGCAGGCGCGCATCGCTTCGCAGCGGTGCGAGCCGGAGAAGTGCATGCTGTCGCCCTTCGCGGGCGCGATGAAGCGGCACACCTCTTCAAGCCCTTCCGGCGTCAGCCAGCGCTGCCGCCGGCCACGCTGCACGGCAAAGCAATCTGCGGTCTCCTCGTCCGGTCCGCGGAACTGGTGTCCGCACTCGTGGGCATGAATCCACAGCTTCACCGGGAGGGACACCTTTGCGAGCAGCTTCGGATTGAGAATCAGGAAGCCCGGATAGGCCGCGCCGTAATCGTCGAGATTGTTGTCGAGCACCGTCGGTCGCTGTCCGCATACGAGCCTGTAGCCATCGAGCTTCAGCTCGCCGGGGGGGACGATCTTGGCATCGCCGCCGACGTGCGCGACGTATTCCTCCGGGGTCGGGCCGGCCGCGCCAGCAGAGGAAAAGACGACGACGGTGAAGGCAAACGCCAGCGCCGGGGCCGCCACTGCCAGCGCAAGGGCAACGACCGAGGCACGGGACCGGCAAGCGTTGGGGGGCGTGAGCTGCCCGCGCCGCGGCCACCGCCTTGGCCAGTTCCCGCGCACCAGCCAGCTCCGTGTTTTGGCCACTCCCCCCATCGCCCCTCTCAAGCAACAGGCAGATTCATCGCCACTTTCACTGCTTCGCCCGCCGTTTGCAACGGCCGCTCGACACACACGTGTGGATGTGGCGAGCGCGCCTCTCGTCAGTCGGCAACGTCGTCCTCGATGCGCGCCATATCCGCATCCGAAAGGCCAAAATGATGGCCGATCTCGTGAATCAGTACGTGAGTGACAAGATGACCCAGCGTCTGCGCACCCTCCGCCCAGCAGTCGAGCAGCGCCCGACGGTAGAGGATGACCATCGGTGGCGCGTGCACGACATCCATGACGCTCCGTCTGGCGATGCTCACGCCCTGATAGAGTCCCATCAGATCGTAAGGGTCCTCGATGCCGAGTTCGCGCAGCGCATCCGCGCTGGCAAATTCCTCCACCCGCACAACGACGTCGCCGCAGAGGTCGCGAAAGTGCCGCGGTACGCGGTGCCACGCCGCGTCGGCAAGCGCCTCGACCTGCGCGAGGTCCGGCGCGCGTGCTCTGGCCCAGTCCTTGGCGGCCATGCGGCAATCACCCGTTGCTCAGCCCCGCCAACCGCAAGCTGGCGGATCGGAGCGGCAAGCATCCTACGTCTGAACGTTGGCTGCGCGCGCAATCCGGCGTCAGCCCTCCCGCTCGACCACCGCCAGCACCTGACGCACCCCGACGATGGCGCGCAGCGCACACTCAACCAGGCGTGCGGTGCGCAGCGGGATCCCGCTGAGCCGCAAGTCGACGCTGAATTCTGAGCCGTCGCCCGCATCACGCGAGGCGTGTACGCGGGAGGGTATGGCCCCGAGCTTGGCGACCGGCTCGATCAGGCGCGGCAGCAAGCCGGGGTCGGCCGGGGCGGTTATGAAAAAGAATGCGCGCACCGTGTGCGCGGCGACCTGGGGCGCATCGGCGCTCCCGGCGTGGCCTTTGCGAGGCATGTCATTGCTTCCCTTGCACGTAATCGAAACCGAACAGCACTGGCCCGGCGCCCTCAGGCAGCCGGGGGGCTAATTCGCGCGATGATCACAGTGCGAAGGGCACGCCACATGGCCGGGTTATACGCACAATGGCGCGACACTTTCAACCGTAGTGTTTGGGCACAGGTTGGGAACGTGTTCGGCCCAGCGCCGGGAGCGCCGTCACGCCGACTTGCGGGCTATGATGATCGCCTCATCCAAGGTGAACATCAGCTCCCCGCCCTCCTGCTGCGGCTTGAGGAAGGCTTTGAGTGCCGGCGAACCCTCGTTCAGCATGGCGCCTAGGTGCTCGACGGTGGCCGCATCACAACCCATGCGCAATGCCCAGGGGCGGAATGCCATGCCCTTGGGCAGGCGCTCCTTGTGCACGACGCTAAAGCCCCGCGCGCCGAGTAGCCCACTCCACTCGACCATGCCGAGGCAGCGCCCATGGCTCGGATCGCGCAACTTTTCGAACGCATTGTAGGTAAGCGCCGCCTGTTGCAGTTCGGCGTCCGAGAAACCGGGCGTGGACTCGGCATCCGGCGAAACGTTGTCGACCAGCGCGAACGTGCCTCCCGGCTTGAGCACGCGCCAAACCTCGGCAATGAAGGCCCCCACATCGGCAAAATGGTGCGCGGCGATCCGACAGGTGACGAGATCGAAGCGCGCATCGGCGAAGGGCAGTGCTTCGGCATCGGCGTGCGCCGTTTGCACGTTGCTCGCACCCTGTTTGGCGGCCAGTTTGGCGGTCTCCTCGAGCATCTCCTCGGTTAGGTCGCTGGCAATCATCGCCGCGACGTGGGGTGCGAAGGCTAGAGCGGTGTGGCCGGCGCCGGTGGCGACGTCGAGGCCCTGCCAATGCCTCTGCGGCGCAACGAGTGCGATCAGCCGTTCGAGGCTGGCGCCCTTGGCGTGCACGGGGGAGGTGGCGTAGGACGCCGCGTGCGCCCCGAACTGCTGCTGCACGAGGGACTTGTTCACTGGCGTCTCCTGAGCTCACAAGGGGAAACCGATCCTAGCACGCCGGGCTTTGCTTCCCATCCCTACGCGACGCGGGCGTTTCGCTGTGGCCTCGCTCAGCCGTCGGCACAGGGAAAATGCCGGTCGCGCGCCATATGCAACATCGTGCGCTCGGCAAGCGCGGTGATGGTCAACAGCGGGTTGACGCCGAGCGATCGCGGCATGATCGATCCGTCGGCGACATAGAGCCCTTCGTGCACGCCGTCGGCGCCGGTCGCAAATACCTGACCCTTGTGGTTGACCACCCCTTCACCGCAATTGCGACCCATGCCGCAGCCGCCCAAGGGGTGGGCGGTCGCCGGTTGGCTGCCCAGCATTGTCGTGGCCAGCGGGTTCTTGACGTAGCTCGCGCCGACGCCAGTTGCGAGCGCCGCGAGCGCCGCATCGAGCCGGGCATAGACCGGCTCGGCGCGGGCCTCCGGCCAACACAGGGCGAGACGGTCGTCCTCCAGCACCAGGCGCCCGGAGGCGCTGTCATGCGAAACGGCGAAGAACGTCTGCAGACGCGCCAATGGTCCCCTGTAGACGCCGGCAACGAGGCTCTGCAGCGCACCCGCCAGGCGGCCGTTCGGCACGAACAGCACCGGCAGGATTGGTGCCAGCGCTGACGGCATGACGCCCTCCTGAATCGTCAGACTGCTCGCCACGCTGTCCTGGTCGACGATCTCGACCTGCCCGGAAACGCACGCGCCGACGACCAGACCCGATAGCTTCGGCGGGTGTCCGGTCCCGACCGCGTGCACGGGCACGCGCGCGCCGTAGCCGAAGGCAATCAGATCGCCATTGGCCGAAAAGCGCTCGCCCAGTCGATCCGAGAGCGCAAGGCCCTCGGCGCGCGAGCGCAGGAGGATCTCCGTCGTTCCAAGCGTGCCCGCAGCGAGCAGCACCGTTTCGGCGGTTACGCAGGCCTCGGGCGTATCCCCGGGCGTGCCCTCGCCCCGGTAGCGGACCGACCAGCGGCCGTCCCGACCCTTGGCAATCGAGCGCACCAGCACGCGCGTGAAAACCTCGGCGCCGTAGCGGACGGCGTCCGGCAGGTAGGTCAGGGCAACGGTGTTTTTCGCGCCGACGTTGCAGCCGCCGCAGCAATCGCCACAGCGCGTGCAAGCCGGCTGCGCGACCCCGGCCGGGTTGACCGTGTCCTCAAACCCGACGACGACCGGCGCCGCGACGGCCTCGCGCTCGAGCGCTGCCGCCGCATGCGCCAGTGCCTGATATTTGCTGTGCTGAGCCGCCTGCGGGTCGCGCGCGGGGCGCAACCAGCGCAGGGCGCGCCCGCGCCCTTCATCGAGCAGGCCGTCGCTGCAAATCTCCGACGGCCAGACAGGGTCGCCGAGGACGCGTGCGTCCGGCCACAGGGCGACCCCGGCGTTGATCAGGGACCCGCCACCGAGCCCGCAGCCGACCAGCACGTGCATGTCGGCGCCGAGGCGCACATCGTAGAGCGCGGCGGAGGTGCCGATGCGCATGCGCTTCCCGCTCACCTGCAGCTCGCGCCGCAGATCGGGAAAGCGGGTGGGGAACTCTCCGGGCAGGAACTCGCGTCCGCGCTCGAACACCGCCACCCGCTTGCCCGCCCGGGCGAGGCGTGCCGCCGCGACCCCGCCACCGTAGCCGGAGCCGACGACGAGCGCATCGTAGTGCGGCTTCAGGTCCTTGAGCGCACGGGCGAGGCGATTCATGAAGGCTCCGGAACGTTTTGCGCGCGCACCATAGGCGAGCGGCGGCGGAGGGCCAACTCCAGCAGTGGGTTGCACTTCGCTCGTCAACAGCTAGCGGTGAAGGATGGAAGGCCCGGAGCCCCCCCGAGTCCCCCGGAGCGCCCCGGAGCGAGCGCGCGACGGAGGCGCGCTCGGTCGACCGTTCGCGGTCGTGGGCGCTGCCCGGTGCCGCAAGGTGCGGCGGTTTGCTGCGGGTTGCGGCGGCGCACAATAGGCCGGTTTCCGCGTCCCGCGGCCTGCCTGCACCAGCAAGCAGGCCATCTTCACCGCGCGCAAAAGACCCCTGGCACGATGCTGGAACTTGGGATAACGCATCCCAATCTGTTAAGCTGGATGGTTGCGAGCAAGCACTAGGAACGCGCAATGCAGGTGGGCGACGTCGAAGCGCGAAGCAGGGGCCGGACGGCCCCGACCGACACTGGCGATCCGCAGTATTTTCACAAGGTGGTCGACTGCCAGTGGGCGTGTCCCACGCACACGCCCGTTCCCGAGTACATTCGCCTGATCAGCCAGCGCCGCTATGCCGCTGCCTACATGCTGAATTGGGAGAGCAACGTTTTTCCCGGCATTCTCGGCCGCGTGTGCGACCGCCCCTGCGAGCCCGCCTGCCGGCGGGGCCGCGTCGAAGAGAAGCCCGTCGCCATCTGCCGCCTGAAGCGGGTCGCCGCCGACTACAAGGGGAAGATCGATGCCTTCCTGCCGGAGATCCCAACGCAGAAGAACGGCAAGCGCATCGCGCTGATCGGCGCCGGCCCCGCGTCCTTGACGGTAGCGCGCGATCTGCTGCCGCTCGGCTACAGCTGCGTGCTGTTCGAGAAGGATCCGCGCGGCGGTGGGCTGATGCGCACCAATATTCCATCGTTCCGCCTGCCGGCAACGGTGCTCGACGAGGAGATCGACCGCATCCTCGGGTTCGGCGTCGAGACGCACTTCGGTCTTGAGATCAAAAGCCTCGCGCACCTGCTCGGGGAGGGATTCGACGCGGTGTTCATCGGCACCGGCGCACCAAAGGGTAAGGACTTGAGCATTCCCGGCCGCCGCGAGGCGGCCGGGAACATTCACATCGGCATCGACTGGCTCACCGCCGTAGCCTTCGAGCACGTGCATCGCATCGGCAAGCGCGTCGTCGTTATCGGTGGCGGCAATACCGCCATGGACTGCTGCCGCACCGGGCTGCGCCTGGGTGGCCTGGACGTCAAGGTGACGGTGCGCTCTCCGCGTCGGGTGATGAAGGCCTCGCCGTGGGAGATCGAGGACGCCGAGCACGAGGGCATACCAATCTTCGACAATCACGCACCCAAGGAATTCCTCGTCGAAAACGGCCGCCTCAAGGGCGTGCGCTTCCAGATCATGCGCGAGATCGGAGTCGACGGCGGCGGCCGGCCGAAGCTCGCGCCTTCCGGCGAAGAGACGGTGTTTGAGTGCGACGACGTGCTGATGGCGATCGGGCAGGAGAACAGCTTCCCTTGGATCGAGCGCGACATCGGCCTTGAGTTCGACGCGCACGGGATGCCGACTGTCGACCAACGAACCATGATGTCGACGCGTGCCGGGGTGTTCTTCGGCGGGGATGCGGCGTGGGGGCCGGAGAACATCATCTGGGCGGTCGCGCACGGGCATCAGGCGGCGATCTCCATTGACCGCTTCTGCCACGGCCTGGACATCCACGAGCGTCCCGCGCCCGGCGCCACCCTGATCAGCCAGAAGATGGGCATCCACGAGTGGTCGTATAAGAACGACTATTCGGCACTGCACCGCGTGGCCATGCCACACGCCGATAAGGCCGAGGCGCTGCGTAACGTCAAAGTGGAAGTTGAACTTGGATACGATGACGGGCTCGCGTTCAAGGAGGCCGAGCGCTGCCTCAACTGCGACATCCAGACCGTGTTTTCGGCCCCGCTATGCATCGAATGCGATGCGTGCATGGACATCTGCCCGGTCGATTGCATCAATTTCACTGACAACGACGCAGAGCCGGCGCTGCGCGAGAGCCTGCGCGTCCCCGCCCGCAACCGGGCGCAGGACCTCTATGTGTCCACGCCGCTGAAGACCGGCCGCATCATGGCCAAGGACGAGGACGTGTGTTTGCACTGCGGCCTGTGCGCCGAGCGGTGTCCGACGGGTGCCTGGGACATGCAGAAGTTCATGTACGTGGAGGCGCAGGCCGCGCAGGCGTGCCTCACGCACCACAATGCCTACCTGCGCTGACGCAAGGCTGCATCTCCATGAGCGGGATCAACGATTTCGTCGTCAAGTTTGCCACCGTGAACGGCTCCGGTTCGGCGAGCGCCAACAGCATCTTTGCCAAGACCCTGTTCCGCATGGGCATTCCCGTGAGCCCGAAAAACATCTTCCCGTCCAATATCCAGGGGCTGCCGACCTGGTACGAGGTGCGGGTCTCGGAAGCGGGCTACCTCGCGCGGCGCGACGGCATCGACCTGATGGTGGCTATGAACCCGCAGACCTACAAGGAGGACCTCGCCGAGATCGTTCCGGGCGGATGGCTGCTCTATGATTCCTCGCTGGCGCGCGCCTGGCCGCGCGACGACATCACGGTATTGGGCGTGCCGATCGCCGAGATGTGCGCCGCCAAATGGAAGGACCCTCGGCAGCGGCAGCTGTTCAAGAACATCGCCTATGTGGGAGCGCTCGCGGCGCTGCTCGACATCGACATCGATACGCTCAGAGGCACGATTGGCGACCAGCTCAAGGGCAAGGAGAAGCTGATCGCCGCCAACATGGAGGCGATCGAGCTCGGCCGCGGCTATGCCGCCAAGCACTTCGATTGCCCACTGCCGATCCGCGCCCGCGCGGCCCAGGGGGCCAGGGGCAAGATCATGGTGTCCGGCAACGACGCTGCCGGGCTCGGGGCCGTCTACGCGGGGGCGACGGTGTGCGCCTGGTATCCGATCACCCCCTCGACCTCGCTGGCGGAGGCCTTCGAGAAGCACGCGCGCCGCCTGCGTGTCACCAAGGATGGCGAACATCTCTACGGCATCGTGCAGGCCGAAGACGAGTTGGCGGCCATCGGCGTTGCCATCGGCGGTGGCTGGAATGGGGCGCGCTCGTTTACGGCCACCTCCGGGCCTGGCATTTCGCTGATGAGCGAATTCCTGGGCCTTGCTTATTTTGCCGAGGTACCCGTCGTGCTGTTCGACATCCAGCGTGGGGGACCATCGACGGGCATGCCGACGCGCACGCAGCAATCCGACATCTTGCTGTGCGCCTACGCCTCCCACGGCGATACCAAGCACGTGCTGCTGTTCCCGGCCAACCCCACTGAATGCTTCTCGATGGCGGCCGACGCCTTCGACTTGGCGGAGCGCCTACAGACGCCGGTGATCGTCATGTCCGATCTCGACATCGGCATGAACGAGTGGGTCACGGAGCCGTTCGCTTGGGACGATCGACGACGCCACGATCGCGGCAAGGTGCTGACTGCGGAGCAGCTCGAGAACTTCAGGGCAGCGAAGGGAAGAGAGTGGGGCCGCTACCAGGACGTCGACGGGGATGCGATCCCCTATCGAACGCTTCCCGGCACCCATCCGAGCATGGGAGCCTTTTTCACGCGCGGCACCTCGCACGACGAGAACGCACGCTACACGGAGGACGGCCGCATTCACGCCCGCGTGCTCGATCGCATTCTGCGCAAGTTCGAGACCGCGGCGGGCCTGGTTCCCAAGCCGGAAATCAGCGTGCGCGACAAGGCCGCCCGCAACGGGATCATCTATTTCGGTGCCAACGCGCCGGCCGTGCGCGAGGCTCTCGATGGGTTGGAGCGCGAGGGTGTGCGCCTCAATGCCCTGCGCCTGAAAGCGTTTCCCTTCACAGCGGAGGTGCGCGAATTCTGCGCGGCCCACGAACGCATCTTCGTCGTCGAGCAGAGTCGCGATGCACAGATGCGCTCCCTGCTGATGCTCGAAGCCGGCGTGCCCGGGCCCAAGCTGATCGCCGCAAACTGCTATGATGGCATGCCGATGACGGCGGCCTTCGTTCGCGGCGCGGTGCTCAAGCAACTGCAGCCCGCAATGGCCGCTGCCGAATAGAGAGCGAACCGATGAGCTACATCGCCAAGCCATCCGCCCACCACCCGGCGCTGCGCAAAAACGCGATCGGGTTGACGCGCCGCGATTACGAAGGCTCGATGTCGACACTGTGCGCCGGCTGCGGGCACGATTCGATCACCGCGGCGCTGATCGAGGCGTGCTTTGAGATGGACCTGCCGGCACATCGCATCGCCAAGGTGTCGGGCATCGGCTGTTCGTCGAAGGCGCCTACATATTTCCTGGCGCGCAGTCACGGCTTCAACTCCGTTCACGGACGCATGCCGTCGATCACGACCGGTGCCAACCTTGCCAACCGTGATCTCGTGTACATCGGCGTCTCCGGAGACGGCGATACCGCCTCAATCGGCCTCGGCCAGTACTGCCACGCCGTGCGGCGCCGCCTGAACATGACCTACATCGTCATGAATAACGGCTGCTATGGTCTGACCAAGGGGCAGTTCTCTGCCACCAACGACAAGGCGTCGCCTTCCAAGAAGGGGGAGGCTAATCTGTTCGAGGCCATCGATCTGTGCCAGTTGGCCGTCATGCTCGGTGCCGGCTTCGTGGCACGCTCGTTTTCCGGCGACAAGAAGCAGTTGATCCCGCTGATCAAGGCGGCGATCAGCTACAAGGGGTTTGCGTTCCTCGACGTGATCAGTCCCTGTGTCACGTTCAACAATCACCCGGCTTCGACCAAGAGTTTCGATTACGTGCGCGCCCACAACATGGCCTCGGAGAACAAGCTCGACTACGTCGAGCCGAAGGAAGAGATCACCATCGACTATCCCGAGGGAACTTCGGCGGCGATCCCAATGCACGATGGTTCGCGCTTGATGCTGCACAAGCTCGACGGCGCCCATGACCCGCGCAATTGCGACGCCGCGCTGATGGCCATTCGCTCGCACGAAGCCAAGGGCCAGATCGCCACTGGGTTGTTGTACATCGACGAGACGCAGCGCGACATGCACGATATTCTCGCAACGGCGCAGCGGCCGCTCAATGCCATTCCTGCCGCGGAATTGTGCCCGGGCTTCGAGGCGCTGCAAGCGATCAACGCGCGCCTGCGCTAGCCCCGGTCGCGCGGCGCCTACGCGCACGAAGCCATGTGCCCAGCAACGGCAGGAGACCCTTTATAATGCGCTTCGCCTTCGCCCCCGCGCCACCGCCGACCCTGCCGGTGACCGGGACCGACACGGTGTTTCCCATCCACCGCATCTACTGTGTCGGACGCAATTATCGCGAGCACGCGGTCGAGATGGGGCATGATCCCGCCAAGGAGCCTCCCTTCTTTTTTCAGAAGAACCCGGACAATATCGTCGCCAACGGTGTCTTCCCCTATCCGCCGGGCACGGCCGACGTGCATTTCGAGGTCGAGCTGGTCGTCGCCCTCAAGTCGGGGGGCAGTGGCCTCAAGCCCGCCGATGCCATGCGCCACGTGTTCGGCTACGCGGTGGGTCTCGACATGACGCGTCGCGATCTACAGGCCGCTGCCAAGCTCCTGCAACGGCCTTGGGAAGTGGGCAAGGCATTCGAGCATTCCGCTCCGTGCAGCGCGCTCGTCCCGGCCGAGCGCGTGCGCACTCCGCTCCGCGGCGCGATCTGGCTCGAGCGCAACGGGGAGCGCAAGCAGAGCGGCGACCTCAGCCAGATGATTTGGGATGTGGCGCACCAGATTGCATTCCTGTCGGAGCTGTTCACGCTGGCGGCGGGAGACCTGATCTTCACGGGGACGCCGGCAGGAGTGGCCGCGACAGTGCGGGGGGACAAGCTCGTCGGCCACGTCGCTGGTGTCGGCGATCTCAGCGTCGCCGTCGTCTGAGGGACGTCGGCACACTGTCTGGCGCGAGCGCTCCTCTGCACCTTCACTCGAGGCTTGCGGTCACGACCTTGGTAGAGACGGGACTGCGCCGCATCAGCTCGTCGATGCGTGCACGCTCCTTTTGAAATTCGGCGAGCACGCGGCCGCTCAGCTGGTGCTCGCGCGGCACTTGAATCGAGTTCGGATCGACGAAACTGTTGTTGACCAGCACCTCGAAATGTACGTGCGGACCTGAGGAAATGCCGGTGCTGCCGACATAGCCGATGATCTGCCCCTGACGCACCTTGACACCCTCGCTCACGCCGGCGCCAAAGCGCGACATGTGTCCGTAGGCCGTCTTGTAGCCGTTGGCATGCCGAATGCGGATGTAATTGCCGTACTCGCCCTTGCGCCCAACCTCCTCGATCACGCCGTTGCCGGCGGCCATGATCGGCGTGCCGAAGGCGCAGGCCCAGTCAACGCCCGTGTGCATCTTCGGGATCAGCAGAATTGGATGCCGGCGAACGCCGAAGCCCGACGTCAAGCGCACGTCGTCGCCGCGCACCGGCCTGCGCATCAAAAACTTGCGCGACGTATTACCCTGGTCGTCGTAGAAGTCGGTTCCGCCATCGGGAGTGTGGAAGCGGTAGAACCGGTGGGTTTCGCCGGCCGAAGTCACGGTTGTGGCAAGCAGCTCGCCGAGGCTCCCCTCGCCGCCCTTCTCCTCGTCCTTCATCTCGAAAAAGAACTCGAAACCGTCGCCGGCGCGCACGCGCTGGCGGAAATCCGTCTCGTAGGCGTGGATCTTCAGGATCTGCATTATGACGTCGGGGGGTACCCCCTGAAGTGCCGCCGTGTGATAGAGGCTGGCGTAGAGACTGGACGATTGCGGCTGGTCGTCGTCGACGAGTTCCGCCCCCGCCGCGAGCCGCTCATCGAGCGGCGATCCCTTGGCGACGAATTCGCCCGCCGCGTTGCGCGTGACGGTGACCTTGTGATCGTGGCCGTCGCCGTAGATGCTGAAGCGGATGGGCTCCATGCGGTTGGCCCAGAGAACCGATGGCACCAGGGTGACGTGCATCTCCAGGCCCGCCGGCAGCGCGTCGGCAAAAGCGCCATGGGCCGCGTCGGACATCGCCCGGGCCTGCCAGGCCTCGGCACCCATCTTGAGCAGGATGCGGGTGATGGTATCGCCGCGCTGCGTGCGCACGACGCGCACCTCCCGGCCCTCGATGTCATCGACGGGATCTTCCGTCTCGATCACCGACTTGGCTAAATCCGAAGTGTTCGGTGGCAACGGTTCGGAAGTCGTGCGGGATCGGTCGGCGGACGCATCGCCCTCGCTGACGCTTGTGCCCTCGGTCGGCCGCAGCAATGCCGGATCATCGGTGCCCAATTGCCCGCGGGCGACGAGTTCAGCGACTTCCTCGTTACTTAGCTCCTGTTGGTCTTCGATCGGCAGCGCGCCGCTGAGCAG
>JBPYEF010000116.1:0-8269 GCA_051985875.1 Hyphomicrobiaceae bacterium | reverse complement strand
GCCGCCATCCATTGGTAGATACCTCGGGGGCCGTCGGTGCCATTTATCTGCCGGGCGACGGCCAGGCCGATCCGGGCAACGTCGCTCGGTCAATGGCGCGCGGCGCGACCGATGCTGGCGTCACCATCCGTGAAAACACGAAGGTGACCGGCATTGTCGTCGACAAGGGGCGCGTTGCGGGGGTCGACACCTCAGCGGGCCGAATCGCCGCCGAGGTCGTCGTCAACTGCGCGGGAATGTGGGGGCGGGACGTCGCGCGCATGGCAGGCGTCCGCCTGCCGCTGCATGCGTGCGAGCACTTTTATGTCGTCAGCGAGGCGAGCGAGGAGATTCCGCGCGGCTTGCCGGTGCTTCGCGTCACCGACGAATGCTCCTATTACAAGGAGGACGCGGGCAAGATTCTGCTCGGCGCGTTTGAGCCGAATGCCAAGCCGTGGGGCATCGACGGCATTCCCGAGGACTTCTGCTTCGACGAGTTGCCCGCCGACCTCGAGCACTTCGCGCCGATTCTCCAGGCCGCGACCCGGCGCATGCCGATATTGCGCCGACTCGGCATACGCCGCTTCTTCAACGCGCCGGAGAGCTTCACGCACGACAACCGCTACCTCCTGGGCGAGACACCGGAGGTGGCTGGCTTCTTCGTCGCCTGTGGGTTCAATTCCGTCGGGATCCAATCTGCCGGAGGTGCGGGAAAGGCGCTGGCCGAATGGATCGTCGCCGGTGCCCCGCCGTTCGACCTCTGGGACGTGGACGTGCGCCGGGTGTTCCCGTGGCAATCGACGCGTGCCTTCATCGTCCCGCGCGTCTCCGAGACGCTCGGTCTGCTCTACGCCGATCATTTTCCGTTTCGCCAATTCGCCACGGCGCGGCGCGTGCGGCACTCGGCGCTGCACGAGCAGCTTGCGGCGCACGGCGCCTTCTTCGGCGAGGTGGCGGGCTGGGAACGGCCGCATTGGTTTCTGCGCAGCGCCGAGCTTGCACGCGGGGAGGTGCCGCAGGCTCACGATACCTGGAGCCGCCCCCGCTGGCATGCGTCTGTGGCCGCCGAGCACATCGCGGTGCGCACCGGGACGGGGTTGTTCGACATGAGTCCGTTCGGCAAGATCCACGTCGCCGGGGCGGACGCCGAGGCGGTGCTGCAGCGTGTGTGCGCGAACGACATTGCAGTCGAGCCGGGCCGCATCGTCTACAGCCAATGGCTCAACGAACGCGCGGGGATCGAGGCCGATGTCACGGTCACGCGCCTTGGTGAAACGAGCTTCCTGGTCGTGACGCCCGCAACGACCATCCGTCGCGATCTGGCCTGGCTCGAGCGCCACATACCCGAGCAGGCACGCTGTGTGGCCCTCGACGTGTCGAGCGGCGAAGCCTGCCTGGCCATAATGGGCCCCAGATCTCGCCACCTGCTGCAGCAGCTGACTACCGACGACGTCGGTAGCGCGTCGTTCGCGTTTGCGACGCAGCGGAGCATCGAGGTTGGTGCAGCGCTCTGCCGGGCGCACCGCATCAGCTACGTCGGTGAGTTGGGTTTCGAGCTCTATGTCCCAACCGAATTTGCCCGGCATCTCCTATCCGTCCTGCTAAAGGCCGGTCGGCACGAGGGGCTGCGGCTCGCTGGCATGCTCGCCATGGACTCGCTGCGCCTCGAGAAGGCATACCGCCATTTCGGACACGACATTTGCGATGAGGACCATGTGCTCGAGGCGGGTCTCGGCTTTGCCGTCAGGACCGAGAAGCGGCGCGGTCGGTTTGGCGACTTCATCGGCCGCGATGCGGTATTGCGTAAGCGGTGTGCGGGCTTGCAGCGTCGCCTCGTGCAGTTCAAGCTCGATGATCCCGAGCCCTTGCTGTTTCACAACGAACCGGTGCTGAGGGATGGGCGCCTGGTCGGGTTTCTGAGATCGGGAGCGTATGGCCACACGCTCGGGGCGGCGGTCGGCCTCGGCTACGTCCCCTGCCGGGGCGACGAGAGCGGGGAAGAATTGCTCGCATCCCGTTACGAGATCGAGGTGGCGGGACGTCGGATTGCGACGACGGCCTCGCTCACACCGCTCTACGATCCGACCGGTGCGCGCACGCGGAGCTAGCTGACGGCGAACGACGACGTTCAGTAGAGCTCGCACAGGAGTCGCGCAATCAGCGTCGCGCGCGGCACCAGGGAGGACACGAGAATGTGCTCCTCATGGGTATGCGCGCCGCCGCCCATGACGCCGAGGCCGTCCAGCGTGGCGACGCCCATAGCCCCGGTGAAGTTGCCGTCCGAGCCGCCGCCGTGTTGGCCGTGCGGCAAGTCGAACCCCAACTCGCCGGCAATGCTTCTGGCGCGCTGGTAAAGCGCCATGGTGCCCGCATGCGCTGTCCAAAGCGGACGCACCGGACCGCGGCGGATCTCGATGCGCACATCCGAGCGCACGCCGGCAAGTGCGTCCATCACCCGGCCGATCTCATCGAAGGTGGTCATATCGCCAGCAACGCACAGCGCCTGGGCAGTGCATGTCATCGGCACGCAGTTCACCCATTGGCCGCCGTGGAAGACGCTGACGGCATAGGTCGGGCCCTTGTCGAGATCGGAGCGACTCTCGAGTTCCTCCACGATCTGCGCCATGACACGCACCGCTGAACGGCCATCCCTGTTGGTCCAGCCGGAGTGCGCGGGTCGTCCGTGCGCAGTGAGAAAAAAACGCTGGAACGCGTGGCGCCCAGTCGTAACCTCGCCACGTGCACCTTTGGCGGGTTCAGGGATCAGCACGAATCTGTGGCGCTTGGCCTCGGCTTCGATCAGCTCACGCGACGTCGGGCTGCCGATCTCCTCGTCCGGATTGATGATGCAGGTCACCGGCAACGCCAGTTCGTTGCTATCGATTGCCGCCTTCAGTGCGGCGAGGCCGATGACGGTGCCGCCCTTCATTTCGTAGATCGCGGGGCCGAAGCATTTGTCTCCGTCGCGACGGATCGGGAGCGCGCTCGCGAGCGTTCCGACCGGATGCACCGTATCGGCATGAGCAATCATGAGGATGCCTGGCCCGTCGCTGCGGCCGGGCCGCCGGCAAAGCAAAATGTCACCGTAACCCTCGCGTCCCGGGGTCCGCGTTATCGCAAAGCCAAGCGCGGCGATGCGCCCGGCAATGAAATCTTGCATGCGATTGACGGCCTTGGGGTCATACGTCGGGCTCTCGATCCGAACCCAGTCGAGAAGCTCGCTAAGGAGCTGATCCCCCGAGAAGGCGGCCGGAGTTATCATTACTCGCCTCCCTCTGGCATGGTTGCGGCGTACCGCGGCATGCTATTCACCTATGGGATAGCTGACGCCGTCTTTCCGATCGGCGACGGCAAAGGTCTCGTAATACGTGATGCTCGGTTCGTTGCCGTAGCGCTCTCTGATGCCGTCGAGCCAGGGGCCGGAGTAAAAGGCCTTGGCAGCCTCCAGCGTCTTCCACATGTACGCGCCGCCGGCGACCTTGCCGTCCATGCGGTAGATGAACTGCTTGCGCACGAAACCGGGCGCCTCGAGAAAGGAGGCAGCGATGCGCTGGTAGTGCGCCAGGCACTGCTCGCGCGTGATCGACTTCGGCAGGTCATAGAGCACGAGGGCGGTAATCATGTCGCTCTCCTTTGGCATCCGGGGCCTTTGGCATCCCGGTGTCACGGCCGAGGGTGACCGGCCGCCGCCGGGCCGCGTGGGGCTCCCGGTGGTTGCGTTGCGCGGGCCACGCGCTCCCGCCTCAATAGCATACCTGGCGCGGGCGCGGTCCAGCGCGATCGTCAAATTCCGTACGAGCGACAGCGGCAGGGCGAACCGCGTGCGCGCACAGGCACGCACCGTGGGGCAGGCATGGAGCAGGCATCGAGCGGGCACGGACAAACATCGGGATTGCGCACGAGCCGGCGTCGACATCCAAGATCGGCTGCGTGAAGTGGGCGTGGCGTACGCCCGTAATTCTCAGTACGTCGCGAACATCTGTCGGATCTCCGTGATATCGTGGCTCCTCGTCAGCGCCAGCATCAGCAAAATGCGCGCTTTCTGCGGGTTGAGATTGTCGGCTGCGACCATGCCTGCGTCCTGAAGGTAGCGGCGCAAGGCAATGCGCCCGCTACCCGCGCGGCTCGACTGCACGATGATAACGCCTTTATCGCGCGCCTTTTCGAGTGCCGCTCGCTCGTGCGGCGCTGCGATCCCCGGTGCCAGCCCGGCCGAGACAATACCGCTCGCCCCCGCCGCCACGAGGGCGTCGACAACGGTCCCGTCCGCCCCACCGTAGGAGTAGCTGATGTCGACGCGTGGCAGATTGGCAAATCCCGCAACGTCGAACTCGGTGTTGGGCGCGTGCCTTCGCACCGGGCGGCGATAGATCTGTACACCATCGCCGTCGACCTGGCCGAGCACGCCGAAATCGGGAGCGCGAAAAGTCTGCAGACGATAGCTGGAGGTCTTGGTCGCCTCGCGCGCGCAATGAATCTCATCGTTGAGCACTACCAGCACGCCTGAACCTTGCGCCTGCGGCGCAGACGCGACACGCACCGCGCCGAGCAGGTTCATTCCCGCGTCACTGCTCAGCGCGCTCGCCGGACGCTGGGCGCCGACCAGAACCACGGTCTTTTCGGTCTTTAGCGTGAGATGCAGGAAGTAGGCGGTTTCCTCCAGCGTTGCCGTGCCGTGCGCGACAACGAAGCCGGCAAGCTCGGGCTGCGCCTGGGCAAGCTGGTGAATGTGGGCCGCCAGCGCCAGCCAGTCGGATGGCCCAATGGCCGTACTGCCGACGCTGCGGAAGGCGACCGGCACGACGGTTGCGACCTTGCCGATCTCGGGATAGCGTTCGATCACTTCGGCAATTGGAATTTTCGTGCCGAACTCGGGATAGTCTAGCACATCGGTGCTGTCGCGGCCGAGCGATGCGATCGTGCCACCGCAACCGATTGCGGCGACAATTGGCTTGCTGGACATGAACACTCCTCAAGCAACGTTGCCTCTCGGGTCGCCCCGCGCCGCCGCTTGCGGCGCTGGCCGTCTTGCCGTGGTCGCTAGGCGCCAATGATCGCGACCGCTCGGATCGGGCTAGCAGTGCCTCCGCGGATCTTGAGCGGGAAGCCTACGAACCGGAACCGGCCCTTGCCCACGAGCTTGTCGAGGTTCCACAGGCACTCGATATGGGTGATGCCGCGCTCGGCGCAGGCGATGTGGGCCTTGAAGTTGGCTTCGCCCTCGGGCGCCGGGCTGACCGCTTCGACGCCAAACATGAGAATGCCCTGGTCGGCGAGCCAGTGCACGGCATCGACGTGCAGGCCGGGGAAATCGTGTAGATAGGCCGGCGTCCCCCACAGGCGGCGGTTGACGCCCATCTCGATCAGCACGGTATCGCGCTCCTTGATTTCCTGGCCCGAGACCTTCAACGCCTCGGCCATCTCCGCGACGCTAATCTCGTGTTTCAACGGCACATGCGACAGATCGAGGCAGATCGCCTCGGTGTAGAAGTCCGCAAGCGGTACCGCGTCGATCGAGGCGGCGTTCGGGTCCGGGTTGAAATGGCAGGGAGCATCGACATGCGTTCCGGCGTGATCGCTCAGGGAGAGCGCCAATGCCTTCGATGTGAAGCGCGTCTTGCCTGCGCTCTTGACCTCGCTGTGGTCGTTCCAGACGCCCGTGACGATCGGAGGATGCGAAGGGTGGGTCGGGGCCCGGTGATGAATTTCTCGGCTCAAATCGATGAACTGCATCTTGTGCCATCTCCTGCTAAGGCTCGCGCCACCGGCTCGGGGCGAAGCGATGCGCAAGTGAACCTGACTTGGCTACCATGAGCAATTGCCGTTGCGGAGCCGTGCGTGGATGCGCATTCTCTAACGTGGGCTCGGCGGCGGCCCGGCCCCTGCTGCGCGCGCTACGATTGAGCACAGGCGGGAAGGGGCGGTGCACACCCAGGAGTGCGCGGCATGAGAGATCACAACGCCTTCTGCGTCGGGTGTCGCCAGGAACGCCGCAGCGGCGGCGCCCGGCGCCGTGCCGCTCGGCAGGGCGCCCAAGCACTGCTGTGCTTCGGCATTGCCGAGCAGCGACGGCAGTGTCCGCGTAATGCACCACAAGGCCGCTTCGGGATCCTCGGCGATCGCCGCATCACCACTGACACGCTCGAGCGCCGCGAGCACGTTCTCTCTGAAAGGTGCCAACACCAACGGCGCGGCGTTGCGCGCGGCTCTCAAACCGCGATCGGCACCTCAGCGGCCGGACGCCTATTGATCGACGCCGTCGCGGCCTCGTAGGCCTGGCCGATGCGCAGCACGGTCGGCTCGTCGAATGCACGGCCCACGATTTGCAGGCCGAGTGGCAGGCCGGATTTGGAAAGGCCCATCGGCATGGCGAGAGCGGGGTTGCCGGTAACATTGAAGGGCATTGTCTGCAGCGTCATCTTCGGCGGCAGGTCGGCCGGGAACTCCTCGAAGCGCGGTGCGGGCGTCAGGCCATTGGCGGTGACAATCGCGTCGTAGCGAGCGAGAACGCCGGCGTTGAGGATGGCGGACAGCTCGCGCCGCAGACGGAAGGCCTGCGTCAGGTCGGCCGCGGATAGCGTCGCCCCCAGCATCATGCGCTGATAGGTGTAGCGCGCATAATCGAGGGGCCGGCTGAGCAGGTTCTTCTCGTGGATGGCGTAGGCCTCCGCGGTGAGGATCACGCGCCCGCAGGCGTTGAACAGCTCGAATTCGGGGAGCTGCGCCTCCTCGACCTGTGCGCCGAGCTCCGCCATCTGCTGTGCGGCAGCATCGAGCGCGGCGACGACCTCGGCGCCAATGCCCTCCTGCGTTGCAAAGAATGCGCGGGGGTAGCCGAGCTGGAGGCCCGCGAGATCCTGGCCGAGACCGCCGAGGAAATCCGGCACCGGGATGTCGGCGCTAGCGGGATCGCGCGGATCGTGACCGGCAATGACTTGCATCGTGATTGCCGCGTCCTCCACGCTGCGGCTCAGCGGGCCGCAGTGATCGAGTGTGTAGGAGAGCGGGAAGACGCCGCGCCGCGAGACCCGACCATAAGTCGGCTTGAGGCCGACCACGCCGCAGTAGCAGGCCGGCCCACGGATCGACCCCCCGGTGTCCGAACCCGTGGCGGTGCGGACCAGCCCCGCCGCCACCGCCGCGCCGGAGCCGGAGGACGAGCCGCCGGTGAAATGCTCAAGGTGCCAGGGATTGCGCGCCGGCGGGAACGGCAAGTCGAAACTCGGTCCGCCGAGTGCGAACTCGTGCGTGGCAAGCTTGCCGAGCAGCACGGCGCCGCCCGCCTTGAGCTTTTCCTCCACGGCGCAATCCTCGGTTGGGACGTTGCCGAGCAGGAGCTTGGAGTGGCAGGTGGTGCGGATACCGGCCGTCGCATAGATGTCCTTGTGGGCATAGGGGATGCCGTGCATCGGCCCCTTGTCGACGCCCGCTTTGAGCTCGCGGTCCGCCCGCTCGGCATCCGCCAGCGCCCGTTCCTTGGTGATAAGGACGAAAGCATGCAACTGCGGATCAACCGATGCTACGCGAGACAGAAAATGTTGCGTCAGTTCCGACGACGTCAACGTGCCCGCGCGCAGGCGGCGGCCGGCCTCGGCGATGGACAGCTCATGCAGCGCCGTTGCGGTGGTCATGGCCGCTTGCTCCGCGCGTAATCGACGATGCTGTAGATATTCGAAGGCTCGGCGGCTTCGCTGCGTGGCTGCCGCAACAACGCCGTCATGCGCTTCATCTCCTTGTATCCGGCGAGGATGCCGGCCTTGCGATCGCGGGGCACATCGGCGCCGGCCTTGGCCATCAGTGCGTCCAGCTCGCGCTCGAGCGCCGCGTCGTCCTCTGCATGCATGTTACACTCCAAGTCCGCTAACATCGCTCAGGCGGAAAGCATCACCAGGTGTGCTCCCCTCTGATTGGCCCCGCACAGTCGCAACCCGGTCCGCACCCACTGGCCGCACCAAGTCACTGCACATCGTAGCGAGGGGTAGCGCAGCGACAATCGCCCTGCAATCAGAACTTCTGCCCTGGGCGCAAGCAATTGCTTGATCGGACGCCGCCGCGCACGGTGGAGTAAGCGCTCAGATTCTGTGCGTTGTGGGAACGTATGCGCACAGAGATGTGGCACGGCGTTGCGCGTTTTTACCCCGCTTTTGCTCCTTACGCCGAGATGTCGCTCCGGCTCGCGCTCAGGGCGTTTTTTTCCGGCAGCGTCGTCCCTTGCACCGCGCCGGCAGGGTCGGCGTGTGCTCGCGTGGTGATCGCGGTCTACGCGCCAATGCGCGAGCTCGCATAGGGG
>JBPYEF010000115.1:0-4590 GCA_051985875.1 Hyphomicrobiaceae bacterium | reverse complement strand
CTTTGCCGGTGGCGAAAATCTCAACGCACACATGGTGCGACGCGGTTATGCCTGGGCGTTCGTGCGCTACTCGCGCCGTTACGTCGCCGAAGAGGCCGCTGCGCGACATGAGGGCATCGGCATCTGGCAGGGAGAGGCAATGCCCGCCTGGGAGTACCGGGCGCGGCTACGCGCGCACGCCGCTTCCGAACGCAAGCAGAGGTGGGCGATCAAAGATATTGTCGCCGGCCTCCTCGACCAGGCAGCCCACAGCCCTTGGTACGCACAGATGCGTATGCAGCTCCGCGCGGGCCAGCGCTGGTTCACCAGCAAAGCCGCGGCTGTTGCGGCCGGATGGCACGCGGCGCATGCCCGCTAGGCGCACGCCCAGGAGCCGGTGCACGTCGCTGCTCGTGTGCCGTCGTGGTTGCGGCACCCAGCCTCTGCGTTACCTGGCCGTTGCCGGCACAGCCGAGGAGCGCCGCGAGAGTTTCAGGGCACCTCCGACACGCTCACGCCCGGTAGGGCATTTCGCGCCTTGGTGAAGATCACTCTGGCCAGGTCGATGGCGGCCGCCATCGCCGCGTCTTCCTGATCGACGCTGGCGCGTTCACTCATCGTACCCTTGGCGCGCAGTATCGCCAGCTCTTCGATCTCGTCGAGCCATGGGCCGGGCTGATTGCTGTTCTTCTCAGCCAACGCCTTCAAGGCTTCTTCGAGCGCGAGGCTGAGGATCAACACCGCAAGGCTCAAACCTTGTTTGTCTTCGGGAAAGCTGTGCATGAAATCACGACCCCGGAGTTTGCCGCAGGTAGCGACGGCCCCAATCTAGCACGGCAGTGTCGACATCCGCTGACGCCGGCTCCGGGCGGGGTAACCTTGGTACGGTACTCTAGCCGCGGCGGCGTGAGGTTCTGTCACTGCGATTGCCGGGAATGTTATGCAACAGCACTGTGGCGATGCAAGCGGCCTCGCGAGGTGCGCTGCTATGCTGCTTGCGCACGCAACGCCTCCTAAGGTTACGTGTAAGATTGTGTGGCAAAAGGCAGCCAATTCCGCGCCGATGGCTCTGGCGTCGCACCGCGAGCGCGGGGATGGCAAGCGTATGTAGGGGGCCAGTGTGCGACGCCGCTCAGTGCGCGGAACCCCAGGGCATGACCGGTACGGTCGATATGGCGTTCTGGGGCGAGCCCTCGATGAGCCTGTCGCTGATCGCCAGGTAAACGAGCGTATTGCGCTTTTTGTCGAGGATGCGAAACACGTGTGTGTGCTTGAAGAACACGGACGTGCGCGCCGAATACACTTCCTTACGGTCAGCGAGCCCCGCAATGTCGACGGTGATCGGCCCGACCTGCCTGCAGGCGATCGAAAACCGGGAAGGATCTTCGGCCAAACCGATGGTGCCGGAGAGTCCTCCGGTGCGCGCCTGACTGATGTGGCAGGCGACGCCGGGAACCTCAGGGTCGTCGAAGGCGCTGACGCAGACCCGATCGTTGCGGCCGATCCAACGAAACGTGGTATCGACGCACGCTAAATCGTCGGCGCGCAGGCAATCTGGAGCAAGCACAAATAAGGCCAGTGCAAGAGCGACGTTGGCAGCTCCCTGAACACGACACATTGCTCTTTCCCCTGAGTTTGGCCCCTGAGTTTGGCCCCTGAGTTTGGCCCCTGACTTTGGCCCTGAGCTTGGGACAGTTGCCCCGAAGGATCGCACGCGCCCTGAGCGCGTGGCAGGCGATGCCGTACAGAGCAGGCAGCGCCGGCGCAGGCAAGGGCCTCGCGCGCAGGGGTACCGACGCGACTGTGCTATAATTGTGCAGTGAATAATCGGGCGATCCACCCGCCGCGACTCCGACAGGCATGATGGCTGATGGCCGAAGCGCACGTCCTACGCCTTGTATCCTTCAACATTCTCGAGGGTTTTCGACCGCTGGCAAAGTTGGGGACCGACCGGCGCCTTCTCGACCGCGAGCGCGTGATGGCCGCGAAGGCGGTCGTAGCCGAGCTTGCTCCCGATATCCTCGTGCTCAACGAGGCGCTCTTCTGCCGTGCGCATGTCGGCAGGAGGGTGGATTATCACCACCTGTTTGAATTTCGGCACGAGACGGCCGCACTGTACGACGGCGCGTGGGGCAACGCGATTCTCAGCCGCTTTCCGATCACCAGATCGCAGGAGCTGCGCATCTACAATCGCGGCGGCCTGATCGCTGCCATTGAGACACCATTCGGGGCACTCACGGTAGCCTCGTACCATCCCCACCCCCGGCGCGTCCCGGAAAACAAGGCGCTCGATTTCTCGCGCCTGGTGGACGGCCTGACGGGACCGATTATCGTCTGCGGCGACCTGAACTGCATCAGCCCCGAGGACAACATGGATCGTCAGCGGCTGATCGCATCCTTTCGCGACTTTTCGATCGACCCCGAAGCAGACGTAGACCGCTTCCTGGAGAGCGGAAGGTTGGTGTTCGCGGCCCTCGGCAGGCTCGGTCTGCACGATGCGATCCCCGCGGTGGCGCGGCGGTATTCAATTCCGACCGACCTGATCAGCCTCGACAAGACATCGGGGATCCGCATCGACCACATCCTGGCCAACGACAAGATCGCCGTGGTGCATGGAGAAGTTGTTCACAGCCCCGCCAGCAACCGGGCGAGCGACCACCATCCGGTGCTGCTGGATTTCACGATTCGGCAGAACGGGAGTGCGCCGCCGCCCGCGGAGACAACGCCGCCAACCTGCTAAGGGCTGGCGCGCTGCACGGCCGCCGACGATTGATCGAGCGCCTCGCCGCCCGCCATCTGCGGCAGCGAAGGAATGAAATGATCGCGTGCCTCCCACAGGGCGATCATCTTGCGCGCCCGCTGGAACGCGACAGTGAACGAGGTCTCCGCGCGCAGCGCCTGATTGAAGTACGCGTCGCCGAAGTACGTCCACTTGCGCCGATCCTCGCAGCCGAACGACGAGCGGTCGGCACGCGCTGCGGTGATGACCAATGTCTTCGGATCGGCAAGAGCGGCGATGAAGCTTCCCGAATGACAGGCAGAGATCACGACGATGCGGTTCTTGATGCCCGAACCGTCGAGAATCCCCTTGAGTTGCTCCGCGGTCAGTGCCGAAGAGCCCAAGCCCGGCATTTCCAGGGCTAACCTGCCCAGATCGCCGTGCGAGGTTAAGAACAGGAACAGCGTGTCGCGCTCCGACTGCATCATCTTCCCGAGATGGTGTAGCACCGCCTCCAGGTTGCCCGTGCTTGCCAGCGGAAGGTCATCGACCGTGCTCGGGCTATTGATGAGGGCGATCGACCTTCCTGCGGTGCCAAACCGCGCGTCGAACAACTGGCGAACGGCAATCACCTCCCTCTTGAAGACCGCCTGCGAGCCAAACCCGGCGAAGCCGACGAAGAACAGCTGGGCGCGGCCAGGCGGTGCCGGTTGCAGCGCTGCCAGGGCGCGACGCAGCATCTCGCTCTGGTGGTGGGCCAAGTCGACCGCCAGGCGGCGGTCGGCCGAAGCGGGAGCGGACGCCAGCAGGTATGCGACGAAGCAGGCAACGACGACAGCGGGCATCGCCGCCAGCACCCGCCAGCGGCGCGCGTTGTCTCTCCTATGCGAGGGGGATGCGTCGGACATGCGTGCCTGATGGGTGCACTCTTGTTGCACTGCGCGAGGGCGTCCCCCACTATCCTCAACTCCGCGCGCCCGCGCAAGGCGAACGGGCACCGGCAACCAGAGCGCCTGCCGGCGCCGGGGGCGGCATGAGGCGGCGTGGCGACCCGCGGTGGACGGCCTGGAGCAAAGCAGCGTCTTGCGCCTCGGCCGGGGCATGCTATGCGCCCAGTGGCACCACGCTCGCCGCCACGGCATGCGAACTTGCCGCTGGCGCCGCGCATCGCACGGGCGAACCGGCCGCGCGGGCATTGCGCGGCGTTTAGGAAGGAGTCCGGCGTTGCCTACCCTGCACCTCGACGATGCGGCCCGCTGCGCCGAGGCAATCGTCGACCGTGTCGGTCGCGACATCAAGCTCGCCGTGCCCATCGGCATCGGCAAGCCGATGCTGATCGTCAATGCGCTCTATCGCCTGGCCGAAGCCGACCGCCGCCTGCGTCTGACCATCTTTACCGGTTTGACGCTGACCCGACCGCAGGGACGCACGCTGCCCGAGCGCCGTTTCGTCGCTCCGCTGCTCGACCGGCTGTTTGCTTCCTACCCCGACCCGCTGTACGCCGCGGCGCTGCGCGAGGGGCGCCTGGCGGCGAACATTGTCGTCAACGAATTCTTCCTGCAGGCGGGAGCATGGCTGACGAACGGCCCGATGCAGCGCAATTATATCAGCCTCAACTACGCGCACGTAGCCGAGCACTTGGCGCGCGTTGGCACCAACGTGTTTGCCCAGCTCGTGGCGCCCGCTGCCGAGGGTAACGCCGCCCGCCTCAGCCTCTCATCGAACACCGATGTGACACTCGACGTGCTGCCCTATATCGCGGCGCGGCGACGCTCCGGGCAGGCGGTGGTCGTTGCCGGCGAGCTCAATGCCAATCTGCCGTACATGCCGGGAACCGCCGAAATCGGCGGCGAGCAGTTCGATATCGTGCTCGAGCCGCCGGGCCCGGCGTA
>JBPYEF010000114.1:0-12829 GCA_051985875.1 Hyphomicrobiaceae bacterium | reverse complement strand
TGCGGCGGCTTGCGCGTTGACGCCTCGGCGACGCGCAGCGCGCCGAGCCGCATTACCGCCGCTTGGCAGTCAGCCGTAGTACAACTAAAGGTTGCTGATCTGAGGTTCTACGCGCCAGAGAAGGATGCCTGCGTTGCGCGACGCCCGTTCGCTCGCGAGAAGCAACGGGCCGTCTTCGCTGTGTCAGCAGCTCTGCCGGCGGGTGTTTGTCATGCACCAAGCAAAGGAATCACATAGAGTCGCAGCAGATTATGGTGACATCGGAGCAATTGCAGCTCCGCGGCAGTGACGGTGCGCGCAAGGACGCGCATCGGCGAAGCGTAGGCAACGAATGCGCCTTTGCTGGCGCCACGCGCCACGTCGGCTTGGCTTCTGGTGCGAACGGGAGGGATGAAGCCATGGCAGACGAACGCCAACTTGACGAGGCGCTCTCATTCGCGGGACTGCGCGCGCTTGCCATGCACATCGTCAAAGACATCGACGAGCGGATCTCGCCGGCCCACTTTAATGACTTCGACAGCCGGGCAAAATATTTGCATGCGACGATCGATCTGATGCATCGCGCTCTTGTCGCGGCGCATGAGGAAATGGCCAAGGACGGCGCCCAGCCTCGCCGACTCATGCAAGAGCTTGCGGAGCTCGGCCATGAGTTAGCCGACGCCGAAGTGACGATGTTGAAGGCGTTCGAGCGCAAAAGAGCATTGCGTAGGTAGCGTGTTCATCCGACGATGAATGAAGGAAGCGACACCCGTGCAATGTGATAGCTGTAAGGAGGAGTTCGACACGTTGAGCGAAGAAAAACTTTGCTTCGCGTGCAATACGTTCCATACGGTCGCGAGCATCATCGAGGATAGTACAGACCTCGGTGAAGAGCGTTCGATGGAGCTCGCCGAGGATCTTCAACAGACAATTATATTCATGATCCTCGAGCGCGCGAAGGGCGGTCAATCTCTTGAGGACGAGTTGAGGCGCTGCATGAACACCGCTGAGACGGCGTGACATGCAGAGAAAGCGCAATTCGCGGTCTTCTTGACCGGCGACGTGTCGGTCCTTGAACTGCCGGTGACCTGCTTATCTCGCGGCGATGCAGCAGATTTCTGTCCCTTCGTGCACCGACGAACACTCCTTCCGCACGCCAACTGACGGCTAACAGTGATCGCGTAGGGAGATATTTTTTTCCCGGCACATGCTTTGCGGTCGCTGAAACGAATCCCACTGCAAAACGCCGAGCCGCGTGCTATTTTCGATCCATGCCGTGGGTACCTCCCGAGCAATATTATAAAAGTGTGCCACGCAAGTGGATGGCGACGAACGTTCTGCTCTTCAATCCTGAAGGTAAATTCCTGATCGTTAAGCCTACTTACCGAGATCACTGGCTCATGCCCGGCGGCCTGATCGAGGCCAATGAGCCTCCGACGCATGGGGCGATACGCGAGCTCAGCGAAGAAATTGGCCTCACGATCGACAAGCTAGACTTGGTATGTGTCGCCTACCACCGAGACGACGATGGGATAAAAGGGGATCGGGTGGTGTTCGTTTTTGATGGCGGATTACTTAGGGAATCGCAGATTAGCTCTATTTCTCTTGGCGAGGACGAATTAAGCGAGTTCCGGTTTGTTACGCTGGCTGAATCCTTGCCGTTACTCGGTACCATGTTTGAGAAGAGAATTCCCGCGGCGCTTCAAGCACGAAAGCAACGCCGGATTATTTATCTGGAAATCTAGAAATCAGCGCCCTTGGGTTGCGGGTGCGACGGCCAAGAGGGAGACCGGACTGGAACGGTGCCGGTCAACTCGGCGGCAGGCGCGTATGACCGGGATCGAAGGTGACCGCGGCGTGGCCTTGCATCAGGTATTTCCGTGCGAGGGGATTTACCGGCGACCAAGGGTATGTCAGCGATAACCGGCGCTCGGCGCCGCCGTCCGAGGCTCGGCGCATCGCGGCCGAGTTCACGCTCGCCCCGGCGCGGGTTGTTGGACTGCTAACGGCGTGCTGAGCCGGAGTTCGTGCGTTGCACATGAAGGAGAATGCCATGGACGAACACACGAAAGCGGTGAAGGCTGCGAAACAGGTCGAAGCCATGACCGGGTTCTACATTCACGCGGTCGTTTATGTTCTCGTCAATGCGGCGCTGTTGATCGTCAATTGGCTCGCTACACCAGAGGTTTGGTGGGCGCTCTGGCCGCTTGTGGGCTGGGGCGTTGGCCTTGCGGCTCACGGCCTTGCGGTCTTCGGCAGCACGCCGAATTTCATCACGCGGTGGCAGCTGCGAAAGATCAAACAACTGAAGGATCGCATGTAGGCACCCGGGGCAACGGTGGAACGAGACTGGAGAGCGAACGGTCAGACTCGCGTCAACGGGTTGGTCAACGGGCCGTCGGGCCTTGTGGCCGTAGGGTTTTAAGGTTTCCCGCGGCGTGGCAAACGCCTATCAGGCAATCTCCGGAGCCGCTTGCGCTTGTGCAACGCGTGCCCGAGTGCACGGAGTTCCACAGCGCTGGCCCAGCGTGTCCAGATTCCCGAACCGAAAACTCGCGGGCTCTGATATCGGTTTCGCCTGCGAGCGGCCAAAAGCGATGCACGATGCCGAGCCAGGGAACGCAGCAAGCCGGTGAACCAACCGGCCATTCCAAACCTTGAGGTCAGCGCCGGTCACAATCGGGAGATATGTTCATCCCGCTCGGATTGGTACTGCAGGACTGCTGTTTGCGGACTTGGTCGGAGCGACCATTGCGGGCCTCGAGTTCGAAATTCACGCGATGCAAGCGTAGATCGCCGTCGTCAGGCGAGCAAAGCACGATAGAGGTTGCCGCGCGCGGCGATCGACTGGATGCGGCGGAACAAATTGGACGGGTGCATTGCTAGCGCGAAAACGGCCCCGTCCTCTGAGAGGAAGACGGGGCCGCGGAGAGGAGAGATAGACGGGCCCGGTCCTCGGGCGAGAAGTACCGGGCCCCTTATTGTCAGAGCCCTACGGCTCTGTAGCTGCGATATTATGCTGATTCGATGATTTTGTGTTGCACAGGGCGCGCTTTACCCGAATGCGCAAAAGCCGTGAAAGGCGAGGCGAAAAACCGCTGCAGACCGCGAAATCCGCACAGGCCCGATGGTGGTTTGCTAATGCCGGGTCGGGTGCACGGCTTGATCCTTCCCCCTGCTGTCCCAGAGCCCGACTGGGCGCGAACCCTGCGTTTGCGCCAGCGCGTGGGAGTGACGCCGGGGCAAGCGCGCATTTCCGGTGCTGAGGCAGAAAATTCGCTCGCCTGCCGCGTGCAGCGCTTGCGGCGCCGGCGTCATGCCGCCCTTGCCCGAATAGGGTGGTGGTGGGGTGATAGCGTGCACGTCTTTCAATGCTGCTCCGCCTCGTCGTCGCGAGGGCCCTCGTCTGCGTCCCGCGCCTCCTCGTCGCGCTCTTCACCCCGGTCAGGTATCACGTAGGCTCCCTTCAGCCAGCGCGCGAGATCGACGTCGGCGCAGCGTCGCGAGCAGAACGGCCGATAGTCGGCGCTGCTCGGTGCGCCGCAGATTGGGCACTTTCCACCCTCCTGCCGCGGCGTGCGCATGGCGTACCCCGGAACTGCCTATTCGGGGCCGGCCTCGCCGAGGCGCAGCCAATTGAAATGGATCGGAAAGCCCTCGCCGAGCAGCATGGTCACCACCTCGGTCAGCGGCAAGCCGACGACGTTGGTGTAGGAGCCGACAATCTTCTGCACGAAGCAGCCGGCAAGACCTTGGATGGCGTAGCCGCCCGCCTTGCCGCGCCATTCGCGCGAGGCGATGTAGGCCTCCATCTCTTCCTTCGACAGTCGCTTGAAGCGCACGCGGCTATCGACCACCTTCATGCGCACGCGATCCTCCGGCGTGATCAAGCACAGGCCCGTCAGTACCCGGTGGTTGCGCCCTGACAGAAGCTGCAGGGCGGCGAGTTCTTCCTCGACGAAGCGCGGCTTGACGAGGATGCGGCGTCCTACGGCAACCACGGTGTCGGCGGCAAGCACGTAGGCGTCGGCAATGTCCTTGTCGTTGGCGATCTGATCGCGCGCCGCCTCGGACTTGGCGCGTGCGAGCCGCATCACCAGCGAGCGCGGCATCTCACCCTTGTTTGGCGTCTCGTCGATCGAGGAGGGGCGCAGCGCGTCGGGTTCGATGCCGGCCTGTCCGAGCAGGGTCAGGCGCCGGGGTGAGGCGCTCGCCAATACCAGCTTCGGCTTGAGTCCGGCGCGCCGACCCGTCGGCCTGACGCGGGCAAGCTCAGCGCGCAGCGTCTCGCGTCGCGGGCTGTCGGTGCGGTTGAGGGCGCTCACTAGCGCGGATTTGGTCGCGGTCATTGCCTTCCTAAGCGGCCAGAGCGGTCGATCGCACGAGAGCTAGGGCGCGCCACCATTGCTCGCCGAGGCCGCCCGCGGGGCCATCGCTGGCTCCCCGCACCCAGACCTCGGCCGTGGCGCGTCCCCCCTCGCGCCGGGACGCCCCCCTCGTACGATTCGCGGCCGAGAATGCCTCGCGCCTGCGGAGAAAATCAAGCCGGGCGGCGCACGGGGGTAGCCCCGCCCTGCCCACCGGGCGCGCAGCCGCGCCGCGCACGGGCGCTGCCTCATACGCTCGGCCCGCCTTCGAGGCCGAATCGCTCTTTAATGCGCCAAAACAAGCGGTTGCGCACCTCACGGTAGGCTTGCAGTACCTGTTCGCGGTTGCTTTGGCCGAGCAGCACCGTGGGGTCGAGCGTCGGCCAATATTCGACATCCACGGCCATGGTGCGCGTCAGCTCCAACGCGGAATGGTGAGCCTCGGGCGATAAAGTGATGATCAGGTCGAAAGACGTGTCGTGCAGGTCGCGCAGGGTGTGCGGCGCGTGGCGCGAGATGTCGATGCCGATCTCCTGCATCACCGCGGCCGCGAATTCGTCCATCGGCCCGGCGCGCACGCCCGCCGACTGCACATACGTGCGCCGGCCGGCGAGGTGGCGCAGGATCGCCGCTGCAATCGGGGAGCGCACCGCGTTCATGGTACACACGAAGAGTACCGCGCCCGGCAGGTGGCCCCCCTCGCCCACCCGCGTTAGCCCTTCCAATGCAGCGCGCAGATCAGCGTGAACAGGCGACGCGACGTGTCGCGGTCAATGGCCACCTTGCCCTTGAGTCGCTCGACCAGAACCCTCCCGCCCTCATCGTGCAGCGCACGCCGCCCCACGTCGATCGCCTGGATGCGCGACGGCGGTGCGGTGCGGATCGCCTGGTAATAGTTCTCGCACACCATGAAGTAGTCCCGCATGATGCGGCGCATGGGCGTCAGCGATAGCACGAAGGTGAACGTGTCGGAGCTCTCGCTCTGGCCGACGGTAAATACCAACCGGTCCTCGACGATCGACAAATTGAGCGTGTAGGGGCCCCCCTCCTTGCCGACCAGGGCGAAGCTGTTGGCTTCCAGGATGTCAAACACAGCAACCTCGCGCTCGTGCTCGACGTTGGGATTCCCACGTCGGATCGAGGCGCCGTCGAAGTTAATGGCCGTCAGCCGGGACTTGCTGTTGCGCTCGAATTCGGGGGGCTCGAACATGCGGCACCTTTACGGTTCCTCGCCCGTGCGCAGATCGTGGCCGAGGCGGATGGCGAGCGAGCGGCGATGCGCCTCCAGCCCTTCGGCGCGTGCCAGCACCATTGCCGCCGGCCCAAGCTTGCCGAGCGCCTCACCTGTCAGTTGCAACAGCGACGTGCGCTTCATGAAGTCGAGGACCCCGAGGCCCGAGCAAAAGCGTGCGCTGCGCGCCGTAGGCAGCACGTGATTGGAGCCGGCGACGTAGTCGCCAATTGCTTCCGGTGTACCCGCGCCGAGAAAGATCGCACCGGCATTGGCGATGCGTTTCGCCAGGCGCTCGGGATCGCGCGTGGCGATGGCCACGTGCTCGGCAGCGATGCGATCGGCAAGCGATGGTGCCTGGTCGAGAGATGCAAGTACGATCAGTGCGCCGAACGTCTCCCAGCTGGCGCCGGCGATGTGGCCGCGCGGCAGGCTTTGCAACTGGCGCGCCATCGCCGCGCTTACCCGCGCGGCGAACCCGGCGTCATCCGTCATCAGGATCGCCTGCGCTGCGGTATCGTGCTCCGCTTGCGCCAGCAGATCGGCCGCGATCCACTCCGGGTTGTTGTGTGCGTCGGCGATGATCAGAACTTCCGTGGGACCGGCAATCGCATCGATGCCGACGATGCCGAATACCTGGCGCTTGGCGGCTGCCACATAGGCATTTCCCGGGCCGATGATCTTGGCCACTGGCGCGATGCTCGCCGTGCCATAGGCGAGGGCGGCGATGGCCTGCGCTCCGCCGACGCGGTAGATCTCGGAAACACCCGCGAGGCGTGCGGCGGCCAGCACCAATGGGTTGATGTCGCCCCCCGGAGCAGGCACGACCATGGCAATTCGCGGCACGCCGGCAATCTTGGCCGGCACCGCGTTCATCAGCACCGTGCTCGGATAGCTGGCCGAGCCACCGGGGACGTAGATTCCGACCGAAGCTATCGCCGTCCAGCGCGAGCCGAGTTGCGTCCCGGTCGCGTCCGTATAGTGCTCGTCTCTGGGCACCTGGCGCTGGTGGTGGCTGGCGATGCGCGAACGGGCGAGCTCGAGCGCGGCGCGCGTCTCGGCGTCGATCGTGGCCAGCGCCGCATCCAATTCTCCGGCGCCCACGCGCATCCGGCCGGTAATATCGGTTCGCTCGAAGCGCCGCGTCAGCTCGATCAGGGCCGCATCGCCCCCGCTGCGGACCTCGGCAATGATGCCGCGTACCACCGCCTCCACATCCTCGGCCGCCTCGCGCTTGGAGGCGAGAAAGGTGGAGAAAGCGCTCTCGAAATTCGCGTCGGAGGAGGTGAGATACATCGGCATGGCAGGACTGCAACGCTCGCGGCGCCCCTATTTGTCTTGTGCCAGAGGACCGGCGTCGCTGTGCTTGGGCATCGAGGTTGCGCGCCACACCGGCCCCAAGTCCTTCAGCTCCGCTTCGATGCACTCGACGTCGAGACGGATGGCCCCGCTGTCGGCAAAACGCAGAATAATGCTCCCGGCAGGCGGATCGCTCGGCTCGAAGCTGACGGCCATCAGCGACAGGATCGTCTCCTTGCGCCGCAGATCGATGCCCAAGATCTGCGCGCCCCGCACCCGCTCGAAGCGCAATCCGGAACGCCGGCGCAGATACGCAGCCGCGGAGCTGCCCACCTCCGTGCCGGCCTCCTTCAGCGCCTCGACCCAATCAAAGCGGTTCGACACCGCGACGAAGCGCTGCTCGGCCGGCAGCCAGATTAGGTCGCCAACCCGCAGCAGCGCGTCCTGGAGGTTGGCCGAAATGACCGCCAAATCGTCGGCGTCGAACGCAAGCAGCTTCAGCTCGGGCATCGGCTGTTGTCCCCTCTGGCGGCACGCATGCCAACTCCGCGGCGAATGTCGCCGTTCCGCAACCTGATAGCGAAGGCGTGGCCGGGATTAAAGGGGGCGATTGCGCCCCGGGTCGAGCGCTGACCCCGCGCCGACGGGCTAGCCGGAGCGAGGCGCTCGATATCGGCGCCGCACCGGCAAGCTTCTGCTCGACCTGCTCGCAAATTGCAATCGAGGGTGGCAGACGCGGCGGGCCGTGGCGCTGCCTGCCGCCGTCAGGCTGGCGATGACAAGAGCATTTTTACGAAATGATTGAATCGGAACAGGATTTTCCGCACATCGCCGTTTGTGAATCAAGCGCTCCACTGGAGAGGCGCCAGCACGCAAGGGGGAGCAATACGCAAACGAGCTGGGCCGCTGCGCTGCGGCGCCCCGCGGCCGAGTTCGAAAGCGGGCAGCGAACGGCGCGTGTTGACTATTCGGGTTCTTGCCTGCGCCTTTGCTGGGCGACCGTGGCGCGCGCCCGCGCCTGTTCCTTGCGTCGTCGCAAATTAGCGCGCAGCTGTGCGGCGGCGCGCTGCCGCCGGAGCTCGGAGGAAGAGGCCCCGGTCTTGGCGTCCTTTGCCATGGTAGCGTTATTCCGCAATGCGCATTTTGCGTGATTTTAGGGTGCCCGTTCGCCCGGAACAAGGCGCCGGACTTGCCGCGCGCTGGCGTTTCCTCCCGTAGCCCGGCAAGATTGCGCTGAGGAGCACAAGCGAGCCGCGCAAGGGAGCAATGCCTATGCCGTTACCCGCCGAATTCGATGCCTCGAGCCCCCGGCATTTACGTGACAAGTACGCGATCGTCGGGGTCGGCGAGACCAGCTACACGCGCGGCTCGGGGATGACGACGCGGGCGCTCGCCACCTGGGCGGTGCGCAACGCCATCGCCGATGCCGGCCTCAAGCCCACCGACGTCGACGGCATGCTGTCCTATCAGTCTGGCGATTCGACCTTTTCACCCTTCATTGCCGGTGACCTCGGCATCCGCCTGAACTTCTATATGGACGTATTCGGTGGCGGATCCTCGACCGAAGCGCTGATCGGCATAGCGATCGGCGTCATCGAGGCGGGGATGTGCAACACGGTCGCCATCTTCCGTGCCATGAACGGGTTCTCGCAGGTGCGCATCGGCGGCACAGGAGCGCGCTCCGCCGTGCCCATATCCGGTGAGATGCTGCACAACCGGGCGTACGGCTGGCAGAGTGCAGGACAGATGTTCAGCCCGACGTTCATGCGTCACATGCACGATTACGGCACCACGCCCGCGCAGGTGGCCGCGGTGCGCGCCGCGCACAGCGCGCATGCCTCCAGCAACCCGAAGGCTTACTACAAGCGGCGCGTGAGCGTAGCCGACGTGCTCGCCAGCCGCATAATCTGCAAGCCATTGCATCTGCTCGACTGCTGCGTCGAGACCGACAACGGCACGGCGATCATCGTCACCAGCGCGCGGAGGGCTCGCGACCTTCCCCATCACCTCGTGCTTATTCGGGCCGTCGCCGGTCGCGTGTGCAAGCCGCGCATCGACATGCACTATCAGCACGGGCCGATCTCGACAGTCGCCGGCAGGTACGCGCGCGACATCCTGTGGCCCAATGCGGGGGTCGGCCCCGGCGACGTCGATATCACTGGCTCCTACGATGCCTTCACCTTCACCACCATGCTGCAGCTCGAGGACTACGGGTTCTGCACCAAGGGGGAGGGCGGCCACTACGTCAGCGATGGCACAATCCAGCTCGGCGGCAAGCGGCCGAACAACACCAGCGGCGGGCATCTGTGCGAGGGCTACACGCACGGCATGAACATGGTGATCGAAAATGTCCGCCAGCTGCGCCACGACGTGGATGACAGCTGCCCTATCGGCGTCGGCGGCCGACGCGAGCACACCTACGACTACAAGGAGGGCGGCTGCCGCCAGGTGCGCGGCTGTGAAGTGAGCGCCAATCTCGGCTGGGCGATGCCGGGTACGGGATCGGCGATGGTCATGCGGCGCGGTTGACGGAGGAACGGCAATGGCTATCGAAGGGCGCTATCTCGGCATGTCGCTCACGCTTGACGACCTCGACCAGGAGAACCTTGTCTACTTCAAGTATTGCGCGGCGCACGACTTCCACCTGCAGCAGTGCGAGGAGTGTCGGCTGCTGCGCTATCCACCGACCACGGCGTGTCCGTGGTGCGCCAGTCCGAGATCCCGGTGGGTCGCCGTGGAGGGCAAAGGCGCCGTTCACTCCTACACGGAGGTGCACCACGCGATCCAACCCGCCTTCAAGGCACACACGCCCTACCATGTGCTGCTGGTTGACCTCGACACGCAAAAAGGCAAGCCGACCGAGCATGAGGCATTGCGCGTGATCGGCAATCTCGCCACGCCCGACGGCACGCTCGCGCCCGCCGATGTCGTGCGCCGCGTCGGCATCGGCACGCGTGTGCGCATGGTGTTCGCGGACGTTGCGGCCGGCCTCTCCCTGCCGCAGTGGGCGATCGATGAGACGGCGACGCAACCTGCGGTACCTTGGCGCTACCCACAGGAGTGATGCCCACAGGAGTGATGCGCCGGCTGGCATCAGCTCTTTTCGGCCACGAAGCGGTTGCGCAGCGTGCCGATCCCGGTGATCTCCACCTCGACCGTATCACCCGCCTTGAGGTCCGGGGACGTGCCGTCCGTTCCCATCCAGAGCATGTCCCCGGGTTGCAGGGTGATGTAGCGGGTGATCGTGCTGATATAGGTGGCGATGCCAAACAGCATGGAGTTGGTGCGAAAGCGCGTGGTCTCCCTCCCATTGACGCGCACGCGCGTCTCCAGGGCGTCGAGATCAACGGCGGTTTCGATCCACGGCCCCATGGGCTTGAAGGTATCGGCATTCTTGGCGCGCCACAGCGTGCGGTCGGATCGCTGCCAAACGCGCTCGCTGACGTCATTGCCGATGCTGTAACCGAGCACGCACGACAGGGCGTCGGCCTCGCTCAGGTTTCTGGCGCGCTTGCCGATGACGACCGCTAGCTCGCCCTCGTAGTTAACCTTGCTGGCGTCCGCGGGGATAACCACGGGCTCCTCGTGTGCAATCAGCGCGCTTGCGGCGCGGTAGCCGACATCCGGCTGCTTTGGCAGGTCCGGCGCCACCCCGAGCTTGGCGGCAGCGGCGCGGACGTGCTCGGGGTAATTGAGACCGACGCAATAGAAGGTCGGCGGCACCACAGGGACGGCGATCTTTACTGTATCGAGCGACAGCCGCTGGCCAGTGCGCTCGTAGCCTTGGAAGGGATCACCGCGCACGGGGATGATGTGTTCCCCCTCCAGAATGCCGTAGCTGGTCGCGTTCTGCAGTGCGTATCTGATCCAGCGCATGGTGTCCTCTAACGATGGCGCTCTGTGGTGCGCTTGCGGGCCAGCTGATCCGGCTGCTTATCGCCGCCGGCCGCCCTCGGCCCGACCCTTACCCGTCGCCGCGGCTCGCGGCAGCGGCCTGGCGGAGGACCGGCCACCCGAGGATCACGCCCGAGGCCTAGGCGGAAAGCGCAACCATACTAGCTGGAGGCATCGGCATTCGCCAACGCAAAGCCGCGAGCGCCTCGACCAATTGCCTGCGCGTGATAGTCTGTAAGCCGCAGTTACCAATCGCTGGAGCGACCGGCGTGGGCATCGGCTCGCCGGCTGATGGTAGCGGGCGGGTGCGTGCGGGCGGCGGAGCGCTTGCTTGCCAATAAGCGCATCCTCTATGCGGCCTTGCGGGTGGCGCGTGCGCGTCGCATCCATGCGGGGAAAGGCGCTCCTACGTGCGGCGAGACACGGCGGCAAGATGCGTGCAGGAGCGGCGGTTGTGGCGACCATCGGCGGCGCATTTGCCGCGGGCGCCGTTGCCCGCCTGCTGGCGTCGCAGCGGCTCGAAGGTGCCGCGGCTTGGGCCGGGGTAATCGTGCTGTTAGCGACGCTGGCATTGGCACTCGTCGGTTTGCGCGCATTCCACCACCGCCGGCGACGGGAATCGCGACGCTAGCGGGCGTTCGCGTCCCCGTCGGGATTGGTGCGGGAGCTCCCGGTAGCTCCGGTCGCGACCTGAAGCTCCGGGCGCGTTGCCAGGATGCGCGTCAGCGCGGGTGCCTCCGCCGATGGCCACGGTGGATCGCCGAGCCGCGGACCAGCGGCACGTGGCGCATGGACCGCATCAGTTGATAGGCGTTACTCGTGATAATGCACCTTCTTGGTCGCCGACCTCGGCTGGCCGCTGCAGCTCGCTACCGCGGGCACGTGCGATCGCCGCGAGGGTGAACGTGTATCGACGGAAGTGATTGACGGCGGCGTTCCATTGTTTGGGCGTGCGTCGTGCCAGGTGGCGAACAGGACGGTGAACAGGGCGGGGAACATGCGGGTATCCGCACGGGGTCCCACGCGGCTTGGCCGTCTTGCGGATGGGGGAACGCGCGCGGCGCGAGATGCGCAAACGGGACGGGGATGCGGAGCACCGCGGGATCGGCGAAAGAGGCAAGTGCGCCACGCCGCGCAATAATACCGCGTGCCGCGAGCATGCGACGTGCGCGCCCGGACTATGAGGGATAAACTCAGGGCGGTCTGTGGCCGCAAATCCGCAAGCGGTGCGAAGCGGTTGTCCTTGCCGTCGGGGGCCCGGCAGGATGCGGGGGGTCCACACGGCGCGCAAGCGGCGACAGCGTGTGGAAGGGTGGTATGTGCGTACGCAAAGTCGTCGTGGCATTGGCGGGGATCGCGCTGATGCCGGGATGCGCCAGGGATGAGTTCGCCCCGTATTTCGCTTTCCCCATTCCGCAAAAGTACGAGGCCGCGCAAGGCGTGAAGCCGCCAGCCGTCAGTCGCTGGTGGACCCACTTTGGGTCGCGCGAGCTCGATTCACTGATCGAGGCGGCGAATTTCGACAATCTCGATATCGCCGTTGCCGTGGCGCAGTTGCGACAGGCCGAGGCGCAGGTGCGCATCACCGGGGCGGTGCTCTGGCCGGCACTCAACTATGGCGATGCATCGTCGCGCTCGCAGTTTTCCGGCACGACGACGCCCGGCGTGATCGGGTCCCCCACGGTGCGCGACTCCTACAGCAAGGTGCTGAACGCCAGCTATACGCTCGACGTCTGGGGCCAGAACCGCGATGCGCTCGAGGCGGCGATCCGCAGCAAGTCCGCAAGCGCCTATCAGCTCGAGGTGGTCCGCTTGACGACCTACGCCGCTGCGGTCAATGCCTTTCTCACCTATGCGGCCAACTATGAGCGCGCCAAGGTTGCGCGTGACAACATGCGCGATGCCGAGCGCATACTTGGCGTCATCCGCGAGCGGCGCGGGGTTGGCACCGCCGCGGACCTCGACGTCGCTCAGCAAGAAAGCCTACTCGAGATCCAACGCGCGGCGATCCCGCCGCTGGTGCAGGCGGCGGAGGATGCCAGAATAGCCCTCGCCCTGT
>JBPYEF010000113.1:0-7003 GCA_051985875.1 Hyphomicrobiaceae bacterium | reverse complement strand
GCAATCTCCGTGCCGCGCGCCGCGAATCGCTCGGCCATGCGGTAGGCGGAATGTGCAAAGCAAATGCGCAACCCATCTTTGCTCCGCAGCATGGCTCACCCAATCAGAACGCGCGCAAGGGGAAGTAACGGAGCACCAGCTCCTCCAGCCTGCCGGTTGTGCGCATCCGGCGCAAGGCGGTGTTGATCAGCGCCTTGAGCTGCAAGTCCTCGCGGTTGACGGCGATGGCCACGCCGTCGCCGAAGTACCGCGGCTCTGAGAATGGCCCGCCCTTGAATTCGCAGCACGCCCTGGAGGCGGTGCCGTTCAGCCAAAACGCCAGGCCGATGCCGTCGTCAAACAGCAGATCCGCCGCGCCGGTGATCAGCGCATCGCGTGCCAGCTCGGGTGTGGGGTAGGCGCGGATGGTGCTGTCGCGGAAGAACGTGCGCAAGTAGGCCTCATGGGCCGTGCCTTTGGCGACGGCGATCTTCTTGCCCTCGAGGCCGTCCGGCGTCACCTCGAGCCGCACGCCATCGCGCTTGCCGGCGAAGCGCGCCGGCGTGCTGTAGTAACGGTCGCTGAAATCGACGAGCTGCAGCGCGCTCGCGCTGACGGCATGCGAGGCGATCACGGCGTCGGTTTCCCCGCGCCGTAGTGCGGGCAACAATTCCGACCACGGCCGCACCTGGATGTCGCACGCAGCCGCGAGCTCAAGGCAGATGGCGCGGGCGACGTCGACGTTAAAGCCGGTCAGCACGTTGTCCTCGTCGAAGTAGTTGAACGGCGGATAGTCGCTGTCGGTGAGAAAGCGAATGGCGACGCGCCGCGGCAATGCGTCTGCGCCGGGCTCGCTGGCCGCGGTTCCCGGAGCGTTCTGCGCGCGCGGTGGCGCCGAGGAGAAAATAGAGACAGCGAGGCAGGCCGTCAGCGCGCCCAGCAGCATGGCGGCGTGGCGACTAAGCTTCCAGATGCTGGGCAAACCTTCCCTCCGTCTGATCCGTTGCCTCGTGCTGCGGGCGGTCCAATAACCGGCTGGCCGCCCGGCGCTCGCCTTTGCCATCCTAGCCGAGCGCGCACGCCCGCGACAGCGCAAGACGACGGCTCGGGGCGGCTTGCGGCGTCCGGTGAGGGCGCCGTGCGTACCGCCCGGCACAATGGCGCATTGACCGCCGGGGAGGGAGGGCGTTGTCTAGGCTCGGTCCGTGGCCGTGGGCCAGGTTGGGGGCCAGGTTTGGGGCCAGGTCGGGGGCCAGGTTGTGAGCCGGGCCGAGGGCCAAGCCGGGAGTGACGCCGTGACCTGGTCGATCATCGCCCGCGAGGAGCGGAGCGGACGCGTGGGCATTATCGTCGCGACGCGTTTCTTTGCCGTGGGGGCCATGGTACCGCACATCCGCACTGGAGCCGGTGCGCTGGCGACGCAGGCGTTCGTCAATCCGCTGTATGGGCCTGCGGGACTTCGCCTGCTGCAGGACGGGCGGGATGCCTCCGCGGTGGTCGCTGCGCTGACCGCGAGCGATGCGGGGCGCGCGCACCGGCAGCTGCACGTTATGGACGCGCACGGCCGCTTCGCCGCGCACACCGGCGCCGCGTGCATCACCTGGTCGGGGCATGCGCTCGGTCGCGATTGCTCGGTTGCCGGCAATATGCTTGCCGGTGCAGAGGTTCTGGGAAGCACCCTGCGCGCCTTCGAATCGCAGCCCGAGATGCCGCTTGACCGCCGGCTCCTCCTCGCCATGGGTGCCGGGGCACGCGCCGGCGGCGATAAGCGCGGCCGGCAATCCGCCGCACTCCTCGTGCACGATCAGGAGGACTATCCGCTCTACGATCTGCGCGTTGACGATCATGCCGATCCACTCGCCGAGCTCGCGCGCCTGGCGGTGGTTGCGCGCGAGCGCTGGGTGCATTTCCGGCGGCAGATGCCGAGCCGCGACGCGCCCTTGGGTCTCGTCGACCGGGGCAAGCTCGAGGAACGGATCGCGAGTTCGATTGCGGAGGGCTACGAGTGAGCCCGGTGCCGCTGCTCGCCGTCGCCGATTTGCGCGTCGCGTTCGCCGGCGACCGAGGCGGCGCTACCGAGGCGGTGGCCGGAATCAGCTTTTCGATCGCCGCCGGGCATACCCTCGGCTTGGTCGGCGAATCGGGTTGCGGCAAGAGCGTCACAGCGCTTGCCATCATGCGGCTGCTCGACCGCGCGCTGGCGCAAACCTCCGGCTCGATCCGCTTTGAGGGTCTCGACCTTGCCGCTCTGCCGGAGTGGAAGATGCGGGACTTGCGCGGTAATCGTCTCGCCATGATCTTCCAGGAGCCGATGACGTCGCTCAATCCGAGCTTCACCGTTGGCGACCAGGTCGGCGAGGCGCTGACGCGACATCGCGGACTGTCGCCGAAGGCCGCCCGCGAGGCCGCAGTTGAGATGCTCGCGCGCGTGCGCATCCCCTCCCCCCGCGCGCGTGCCGATGAGTACCCGCACAAGCTTTCCGGCGGGATGCGCCAGCGGGTGATGATCGCCATGGCGCTGGCCTGCGCGCCGGCGCTGCTGATCGCCGATGAGCCGACGACGGCGCTCGACGTCACGATCCAGGCGCAGATCCTCGAGCTGCTGGCGGAGCTGCGCGCCGAGACGGGGACCGCGATCATGCTCATCACCCACGATCTCGGAGTGGTGGCAGAATCATGCGATGACGTGGCCGTGATGTATGCCGGCGAGATCGTCGAGCAGGCGCCGGCGCGGCGCATATTTTCCGCACCCCAGCACCCCTACACGGTTGGCCTGCTCGGCTCCCTGCCGCTGCTCGGTGCACGACGCGAGCGCCTCACCAGCATCGCCGGCAGCGTTCCGGCCCTGTCGGCAACCTTCGCCGGCTGTCGCTTTTCCTCGCGCTGCCCGTTTGCCGATGCGCGCTGCCGCGGGCAAACGCCACCGCTCCTCGAGCTCGCATCGGGGCACGTCACCCGTTGCTGGAAGGCGCCGTTGGAGGCGCTCGTGTTATGAGCCCGCCCGTTCTGGCGCTGCAGGGCGTGGTCAAGCAGTTCGTGGTGCGCCGCTCCCTCTTCGGGCGGCCGACGGGCGTGGTGCACGCCGTCGACGGCGTGTCGCTTGAGGTGAGCGCCGGCGAGACGCTGGCGCTGGTCGGCGAGTCGGGATGCGGCAAGTCGACGGTCGGACGCCTCGCGCTCAGGCTGCTCGAGCCAACCTCCGGCACGGTTCGCCTCGCCGGTCGCGACCTCGCCATGTTCTCGGCCGCCGACTTGCGCCGCGCGCGCGCCGGCGCGCAACTGATCTTCCAGGACCCTTACGGCTCGCTCAATCCGCGCATGCGCATCGGCGAAATGCTCGCCGAGCCGCTGCTGTTGCACACCGGACTTTCTGCCGGCGACCGGCGGGAGCGGGTGGCGGATCTGTTGCGCATCGTCGGGCTGAGCCCCGCGCACGCGCGGCGCTATCCCCACGAGTTCTCGGGCGGGCAGCGCCAGCGCATCGCTATTGCACGTGCGCTGGCGGTCGAGCCGAAGCTGATCGTGTGCGATGAGCCGGTGTCCGCCCTCGACGTGTCGATCCGCAGCCAGATCCTCAATCTGCTGCAGCAGCTGCAACAGCGGCTCGGTCTGGCGTTGCTGTTCATCAGCCATGACTTAGCCGTGGTGCGGCACATCGCCAGCCATGTGGCGGTGATGTACCTTGGCCGTATCGTCGAGTATGGCGGCTGCGAGGAACTATTCGCCGCGCCGCGCCATCCCTACACCCGCGCGCTGCTGGCGGCCGTGCCGGTGGTTTCGAGCGCGCCACGCGGCCACCGGCCGATCCTGCCGGGAGATCTGCCAAGTCCGCTCGCCCCGCCACCCGGCTGCCATCTCAACCCGCGTTGCTCCCACGCCGAGGCCGTCTGCCGCTCGCTGCAGCCGCCGTTGGCCACCGCGGCGGGTGGCCACGCGACGGCTTGCCACCGCTGGCAGGACATAGTTTCCTCGGCGCCGCCGCTCCCGGCTCCGGCATTTCCCGCGAGCCTGCATCGGCTGTTGCGGGCGTTCGACGCATCGGCGACGGTGCCGGAGTGAGAGGAGGGTTAGGGTATGAGGAGAAGGCTCGCTCTATACCGGCGGATGCTCTTTTCCGCGGTGGTCTTGGGGCTCTGCGGCACGAGTGCGCTCGCCGAGACGACGCTGCGCATCGGGCTCGCCGAGGACCCCGACGTGCTCGATCCCACGCTGGCCCGCACCTACGTCGGACGCATCGTGTTCGCCTCGCTGTGCGACAAGCTGTTCGACATCGACCAGCACCTGAACATCGTGCCGCAGCTGGCCCTCGGGTCTGAGACCGCCGCCGACGGCAAGAGCGTGACGATCAAGTTGCGCCCGGGGGTGAAGTTTCACGACGGCGAGGTGATGGATGCGGCGGCCGTCAAGGCCAGCCTCGAGCGGCACATGCAGCTGCAAGGGTCGTTCCGCAAGCCCGAGCTCGCCGCGGTCGATGCGGTAGAGGCGGTCGGTCCCGACACCGTGCGCATCGCGCTGAAGGCGCCGTTTTCTCCGCTGCTGGCCCAGCTCGCCGATCGCGCCGGGATGATCATGAGCCCGAAGGCGATGCGCGAGGCCGGCGACAAGTTTGGGCTGCGTCCGATCTGCGCCGGGCCGTTCAAGTTCGTCGAGCGCGTGCAACAGGACCGCATCGTGCTCGAGCGGTTCGCCGACTACTGGAATGCGAGCAACGTGCACATCGATCGCCTCGTGTTCCGGCCGATTGTTGAATCGACGGTGCGCCTCGCCTCGCTGCAGTCTGGTAGCCTCGATCTGATCGAGCGGGCGTTGGCAACCGACCTCAAGGCCATCCGCGCCGACCCCAGGCTGAAGCTGGCGACGAATTTCCAGATCGGCTACCAGGGCATCACCCTCAATCTCGCCAACGGCGAGGCGGGACGCAACGGCCCGTTCGGCAAGGATGCGCGCGTGCGCCAGGCGCTGGAGGCGGCGATCGACCGCAAGGCGCTTTCCGACGTGGTGTTCAACGGCGAATACCTCCCGGGCAACCAGTGGGTGAGCCCGAAGAACCCCTATTACCAGGAGAAGTATCCGGTACCCGGCCGCGATCTGGCGAAGGCGAAACGGCTCCTGGCGGAAGCCGGCGTCACCACGCCCGTGGTGGTGGACTTCATGGTCCCGAACAATCCCGAGAGCCGACAGGCCGCGGAAGTGCTGCAGGCGATGGCGGCGGAGGCGGGCTTCGATCTGAAGATTCGCGTCACCGAATTCGCCACCTCCTTGAATGAGGCGGAGCAAGGCCGCTTTCAGGCGTACTTCATCGGTTGGAGCGGACGCATCGACCCGGACGGCAACAGCTACATCTTCCTGAAGTGCGGCGCCCCGCAAAACAACGGCAAGTTCTGCAACGCCGACGTCGATCGCTGGCTCGAGCAGTCCCGCGAGGTCTCCGACTTCGCGCAGCGCAAGGCAATCTACGAGAAGATTGCCGGCGTCACCCTGCAACAGGGCGCGATCATCTACCTCTACCACGCCCTGGTGATCATCGCCCACACGGCCAAGCTCGAGGGCTACACGCAGCTGCCCGACGGTCTGATCCGGGTCGTCGGCGCCAGGCTACAGCCTTAACGCGCTCGGGCCGCCGCCGGGCATCGGAGCAGGAGAGATGCTGCTTTTTCTCGGCAGGCGCCTCGCGCAGCTGGTGCCGACGCTGTTGCTGGTGTCGGTGCTCATCTTCTCCCTGCAACAGCTGCTGCCCGGCGATCCGGCGCTGGCGATGGCAGGGGAGGAGCGCGACCCCGCGGTGCTCGCGCAGATTCGCAGCCAATACCGCCTCGACCGGCCCCTCTACGCGCAATACTTCTACTGGCTCGGCGGCGTGCTGTCGGGCAACCTCGGCGAATCCATGCGCCTGAAAGAGCCGGTGCTGAAATTGATCGCCCAGAAATTTCCCGTCACCCTGCAGCTCGCGCTGATGGCTATCGTCATCGCCTTGCTGATCGGCGTCACCGCCGGCGTGCTGTCGGCGGTCAAGAAGGACACCGTGCTCGATTATGCGGTGAATGCGTTGGCCCTATGGGGCCTATCGACGCCGAACTTCTGGCTGGGGATCATGCTGATCTTCCTGTTTGCGGTCTATCTCGGCTGGCTGCCAGCGTCGGGGTTCGTCTCGCCGCAGGAGGATTTGTGGCTGTCGCTTGAGACCAGCATTATGCCCGCTTTCGTGCTCGGCAACGCGTTTGCCGCCGTGCTGATGCGCCACACGCGCAGCGCCATGCTGCAGGTGATGAGCAGCGACTACGTGCGCACGGCACGCGCCAAGGGGCTCGCCGAGCGCAGCGTCGTCCTCAAGCATGCCCTGCGCAACGCGCTCATCCCCGTGGTCACGCTGGGTGCCCTCGAGTTCGGTACGCTGCTCTCCGGCGCGGTACTGACCGAGCAGGTGTTCTCGATCCCCGGCTTTGGCAAGTTGATCGTCGACAGTGTCTTCAATCGCGACTATGCCGTGGTGCAGGGCGTGACCTTGGTGACCGCCACGACCTACATGCTGCTCAACCTTTTCGCCGATGTGGCGTACGTGCTGATCAACCCGCGGTTGCGAGGCTGATGCCATGGCGGTCCTGACCACCACCGACGTCACGATCGCGGAAGAGAGCCCCGGCGCCAGGGCCTGGGGCCGTCTTGTCAAGCGCAAGGGCGGCGTGTTCGGGCTCCTCGTCATCGCCGTGTTCATCATCACCGCCGTGCTCGCGCCGCTGATCGCGCCCTACGATCCGGCGGCGCAGAGCTGGACCGCGATTCGCAAGCCATCCTCGCTCGCCCATTGGTTCGGTACCGACGAATCGGGCCGCGACATGCTCTCGCGCGTTGTCTACGGCGGGCGCGCCTCGCTGCTCGCCGGCGTCGTCTCGGTGAGCATCGCCCTTGCCCTGGGCGTGCCGATTGGGTTGCTCGCCGGCTATGGGGGCAAGTGGATCGATGCCGTGCTCAGTCACATTGCCGACGCCATGCTGGCGGTTCCGTTCCTGATCCTCGCCATCGCCCT
>JBPYEF010000112.1:0-6537 GCA_051985875.1 Hyphomicrobiaceae bacterium | reverse complement strand
GGCAGAGCATCGCCGCGTTTTGCTGCTACTGCGCCGTCAGCCGAGCAGCCAGGCGCGTGAAATGCGCTCGGCGGCGCGCAGCAGCTGGCCGACATGGGCCTCGCAGGAAGAAAGCGACAGGCGCATCACCGGCCCCTGCATGGCGAGGGCGGCGAGGGTGCGCCCCGAGGGGTTCTTGATCGGCACGGCAACGCCGATGATGCCGTCGAGGAACTCCTCGTTGCTGACGGCAAATCCGCGGTTGCGAATTTTGTCGAGCGCCGCTTCCAATGCGCTCACACGGGTGATCGTATGCGTGGTGAGGGCCTGCAGCTTGCGGCTGCGCAGCAGGTGGCGGCGGCGCTGCGGATCGAGTTCGGAAAGCAGGAGCTTGCCGCCGGAGACGGCGTGCGACGCCATGCGGCTGCCGGCCTCAAGATGTGCGCGCAGAGGCCACTTCGATTCGATGCGCGCCAGGTAGACGTACTCCAGGCCATCGAGGACGCCGATGTTGCATGTCTCCTTCAGCTCATGGACGAGACCCTGCAGCAGCACCCTGGTTAGCGTGTTCTGGTTCTTCGACGCGAGCGTGGTCAGCGCCAGCCGCGCTTGGCGCGGGCCGATGGCGTAGCGCTCGCGCGTCGGATCGCGCTGCACGAGCCCGGCGTGCTCGAGCTGCGCCAGCACGCGGTGCACGGTCTGCCGGGCGAGGTTGAGGCGCGAGGCGAGATCGGAAAGCCCGACCGCTTGCGGCTGGTCGGCGACGGCCTCGAGAACGGCCAGCGCTTTGCTGATGGCCGATGAACGCTGAGGATTTTGCATGTGTTACAAAGCAATTGGCTAGAGTAGCATGCCCGCGTCGACAGGCGGTGGTCCGCGCGCGGCGGGAAAGCGTCAATGCACGGATCTTGCTGCCGCGTCGAGGCAGAGTTGACAAGCCCTCCCGTGCTCGGTCAATGAAACGGGTATGCGCCCTTGTCGTTGGTTCCGAGATTGCCATGCCCATTGACCCGCTGGCTACACCGAGAGCGTACACGGACGGCCGCGACTCCCCCCGAGCCGCCGGCGAAGGGTCGGCTGAAATGTCGGGGCAAGGGTCGGGCCCACGATCGCATTCAGGCTCGAATTTGGGATCGAAGCCAGGATCGGACCAGGCAGGCCAGGAAGCCGACCAGGGCAGCCGAGGCGATGCCATTGCCGCCCTGATCGGGCGGGCGCGCGTGGCGATGGCCGGCTACGCCGCCGCCATCGGCCGTTCGGGGCAGATGTGCATCGACGAGGCCGTCACCGCGCTCGCTTGGTCCCTCTACAAGCCCGAAAACGCCCGCCGGCTGGCCGAGCTTGCCGTGGCCGTCACAGGTCTTGGGGATGTCGCGAGCAAGATCGTCAAGAACCAGCGCAAGACGTTTGGCACCCTGCGCGATCTGCTGGCCGTGAAATCGACGGGCGTGATCGAGACGGTTCCCGAACAGGGGATCGTCAAATACGCCAAGCCGGTTGGCGTCGTCGGCGCTCTCACCCCCTCGACTAACCCCTCGGCAACGCCGGTCAACAACGCGATGATGGCCTTGAAGGGCGGTAACGCCATCATCGTCGCACCGCCTCCGGGAGCGTGGGCGGCGAGCGAACCCGTGGTAGCGGCGATGCGCCAGGAGCTGGCGCGGATCGGGCTGCCGGCGGATCTGGTGCAGCTGCTGCCGCGGCCCGTCACCCGCGAGGCAACAACGCGGCTGATGGAGCTTGTCGACCTCGTGGTGGTAACGGGCAGCCAGGCCAACGTGCGCGCCGCCTACCGCTCGGGCAAGCCGGCGATCGGTGTCGGCCTCGGCAACGCGCCGGTGATCGTCGACAGCTCCGCCGATCTCGCCGACGCCGCCAAGAAAATCGCGCTCTCAAAGACCTTCGATCACGCAACCTCGTGCTCATCGGAAAACGCGCTCGTCATCCTTGAGGATGTCTATGCCGCCGCCATCGCCGCGCTCGAGCGGGAGGGCGGGTATCTTGCGAGTGCGGACGAGAAGGCCCGCATCGTTGCCCGCCTGTGGCAGGGCGGCAAGCTCAACCGCGAGCTGATTGCGCGCGATTGCGAGGCACTGAGCGCGGCGTTTGCGCTGGGGCCGCGCGCCCGCGGCTGCACGTTCGTGATGGCCGAGGAGAGCGGGATCGGCAAGGACTTTCCACTTTCGGGAGAGAAGCTTTCGCTGGTGCTGACCGTCTATCGCGCGCAAAGTTTTGCCGCCGCCAAACGCATCGTGCGCGACATCTTGGCATATCAGGGCAGGGGCCACTCGTGCGGAATTCACACCGGAAATCTCGATCATGCCCGCGAGCTGGCGGCCGACAGCGACGTGGTGCGCGTGCTCGTCAATCAGGCGCACACGTTCGGCAATGGGGGTAGCTTCGACAACGGTCTGCCGTTCACCCTGTCCATGGGCTGCGGCACCTGGCAGGGGAATTCGCTGTCTGAAAATCTGAACTGGCGCTGTTTTGTCAACATCACCCATCTGGTCACCACCATTGCCGAGGACAAGCCGAGCGAGGAGGCCCTGTTCGGCGCCTACTGGGCGAAATACGGCCGCTGAGGCGCGCCCTGCCAGGCGTGCGCCGTGCGTCTGCCGGCGCGCTGAGGGAGAGCCATGAAGCTCGAGGAGCATGCCGCCAAGCCACGCCTTGCTGCCGCCGGCATCGCGGTCCCGCAGGGGGCAGTGGCGCGGAGCGGCGTGGAAGCGGCGGCGATTGCCGCTGGCATCGGCGCCTGCATCCTCAAGGCGCAGGTGCCGGCCGGCAGCCGCGGCAAGGCCGGCGGTATCGTTCCCGCGGCCAGCTCCGCGCAGGCGCAGGCCGCCGCGCAGCACTTGCTCGGGATGACGATCGCCGGGCATCGGGTGGAGCGCATCCTGGTCGAGGAGCAAATCACCGTTGCCGCGGAGATGTATGCGGCGGTGATCACCGACCCCGCGTCGCGCGGCCCGCTGCTGCTGTTCTCGCGGCGAGGCGGTATCGACATTGAGGCGATTGCCGCCGAGGACCCCGCGGCCGTCGTTCGCATCGCCCTCGATGTTCGTCGCGCCGCCGACCCGGTGTCGTTGCAGCGCGCCCTTCCCGCGCCCCTGCCCTGCGACAAGGCGGCGCTAGCGCTTGTGCTCGCGAGCTTGTTCGAGGTCTACCGGGGATGCGACGCCGAGCTCGTCGAAGTCAATCCGCTGGCGGTTGCTGCCGATGGGCGGCTGGTCGCCCTCGACTGCAAGCTTGTCGTCGACGACAGCGCCGTTCCCCGCCAGCAGGCCCTGGCGCGCCTCGCCATTCCGGACAGCCTTACGCCGCTCGAGGCGCGCGCCAAGGCGCTGTCGCTGAATTTCGTCGAGCTCGACGGCGACGTAGGGGTGCTTGCCAACGGCGCGGGGCTTACCATGACCACCGTCGATGCGGTGCGCCACTACGGTGGTCGCCCTGCCAACTTCTTGGAGATCGGCGGCGACAGCTACACCAAGGCCAAGCCCGCGCTCGAGCTCGTGCTGGCCGACAGGCGCGTGAAATGTCTGCTGGTGAACTTCTGCGGCGCCTTTGCGCGCACCGACGTGATGGTCGAAGGCGTCATCGCCGCCTGGCAGGAGCTGCAGCCGGAAATACCGATCTTCTTCAGCATTCACGGCACCAACGAGGATGAGGCGATTGCCATGGTTCGCGAGCGGCTGCGGCTTGAGCCGTTCGAGCTGATGGACGAGGCGGTAAAGGCCGCGGTGGCGGCGGCCGGAGGCGGGGCGTGATCCTCGAGCCGGAGCAAACGGTGCTGGTGCTCGGCATCAGCGGCAAGCAGGGAGGATTCTGGTCCGAGCGCATGCGCGCTTACGGTACGCGCATCGTCGGTGGCGTGAGCCCGAAGCGCGCCGGGGCAGAGCACCTCGGGCTGCCGGTCTGGGCGAGCGCCTGCGAAGCGGCCGGCAGCGCCGCCATCGACGCCGCCGTGCTGTTCGTTCCGCCGCTTGCGGTCAAGTCAGCGGTGCTCGACGTCATCGCCGCGGGGATCGGCAAGATCGTATGCCTGACCGAGCACGTTCCGGTGCACGACACGATGTATTTTCTCGCCGCCGCGCGCGAGCGCGGTGTGCAAGTGATTGGACCGAATACCGCCGGCATCGTCACGGTCGGCGCGTGCTTCGTCGGATTCATGCCCGCCTTTAACCCGCGCATCTTCCAACCCGGTGCCGTCGGCGTGATATCGCGGTCCGGATCACTCGGCACCCTGCTTTGCCTCAATCTGGTGCAGGCCGGGCTCGGCGTCTCGGCGTTCATCGGCATCGGCGGCGATCCGATCGTCGGCACGACGACCAAGGATGCGCTCATGGCATTGGACGCCGATGCGCGCACTCAGGCCGTTGCCCTGATCGGTGAGATCGGCGGCGCGATGGAAGAGGAAGCCGCCGCCTATGCGCGCGGCATGGATAAGCCGGTGGCGGCGTTCATCGCCGGCGCCGTCGCACCGGAGGGAAAGCGCATGGGTCACGCCGGCGCCATCGTCACGGCTGGCGGTGGCAGCCACGGGGCCAAGGTGGCGGCACTGGCGGCCGCCAATGTCGCGGTGTCCGCCACGCCCATGGGCGTGGCGGAAGCCCTGCGCCAGCGCCTGAAGGGGCGCTGAACGCGCATCACACCGCGGGTCGTGGGCGGCGCAGGCAAGCAGGCAATGACCGTTGCTCAGAATGCCCACGAATGCCCAGGAATGCTCAGGAATGCTCAGGAATGCTGAGGGGCGACGAATCGCGCCACTTTCGTGGGCTAGGGTTGTGGCGCGCGCGACGCGCGCGGATGGGGAGAGCGCGGCGCTGCCGCCACCGACCGGGGATCAGGCGTGAACGCAGCAGGCGGCGAAGTCGGCGGTCAAGCAGGCGACCGGGTGAGCGAACATGCGCGCGACGCGGCGATCGGCCGCAGTGGTCTAGGCGCGTCCACGGTGCTGTGGGCCTGGCTGCTGCTCGCCGCCTGCTGTGGGGCCGCCGCGCAGGAGTACTGCGTCGCTTGCACAGGGCCGAACGCGGTCTACCGGTGCGTGATCGAGGGGGCGCAACCCCACGGCGGGCAGCCCCTGCAGATGCTGTGCCTGACGGCCATGGCCAAGGCCGGCAATCACGCCGCGTGCAGCGTGACGCGTGGCACCGTGTTCGATTGCGATGGTCCGGTGAAACGCGTGCCTTGGATGCCGGCCAATGCCGCTCCCGCGCCGGCGGCGCCCCAGCAGCCATCGGCCGTGCCCGCCGGGCCCAAGCCGCCTGCGGTGGATCCGGACGCGCCGCCGCAGACGGTGGTGGAGATGGCCCGACGCGCCAATGAGCAGACGACCGAGCAAATGAAGAAGGCCGGAGAGAACATCAGTCAGGGCGCCAAGTCCGTTGGCGATGCCGTGAGCAATGCCACCAAGAAGACGTGGGACTGCATGACCTCGCTGTTCACGCACTGCTGACATGCTGCCGTCGGCGGGGGAGGCGCAGAACGCCAAAGCCCCGCCAAGCAAAGCTGCGGCCGTCACGTCCGCGCGCGCTGCCCGAACAATACCTTTTGCGCCTCCGTGTCGGTCGCGAGATTGTAATTGGCGCGCAGCTCTTCGCCGACCTTCACCGCCTTGGCTACGGCTGGCCGGTCGTGCATGCGCTGGAACCACTTCTCCAGGTGCGGGAACTCGGCAAGGTCCTGGCCCTGGTTCTTGTAGGGCCGTACCCACGGGTAGCTTGCCATGTCGGCGATCGAGTACTCGCCGGCGAGGTACGCACGGTCCCGCAGCCGCGCATTCATTACGCCGTATAGGCGATTGACTTCGTTGGTGTAGCGCTCGATGGCGTAGGCAACCTTCTCTTGGGCGTAATTGCGAAAGTGATGCGCCTGCCCACAGTTGGGGCCGAGATTGGCCATCTGCCAGTAGAGCCACTGCTCGACCTCGACGCGGTCGCGTTCCGGCTGCGGATAGAATTTGCCGGTCTTGCGACCGAGGTACTGCAGGATGGCGCCCGATTCGAAAATCGAGATCGGCGCGCCTCCGGGCCCATCGGGGTCGATGATCGCGGGCATGCGATTGTTGGGTGCTATCGCCAGGAAGTCCGGCTTGAACTGGTCGCCCTTGCCGATGTTTACGGGCTTGATGGCATAGGCGAGCCGGCACTCCTCGAGCATGATCGTGATCTTGTGGCCGTTGGGGGTCGGCCAATAGTAAACTTCGATCGGCTTGGCCATGGAAGGTATCCCTCTTGGGCGTTAGGGCAACAGCACGATCGAGCCCGTGGTCTTGCGTGCCTCGAGGTCGCGGTGCGCCTGCGCCGCCTCCCGCAGCGGGTAGCTGTGGTTGACGTTGATCTTGACGATGCCCTTGCCGACCAGATCGAACAGCTCGCCGGCATTGGCGAGCAAATCCGCGCGCTTGGCGACGTAGGTACCAAGCGTTGGCCGCGTCGCGTACAACGAGCCCTTGGCCGATAGCTGCAGAATGTCAAAATTGGTGATCGCCCCAGAGGCGTTGCCGAAACTGACCCAGAGGCCGAGCGGCTTCAGGCAGTCGAGGGACCCCGGATA
>JBPYEF010000111.1:0-3438 GCA_051985875.1 Hyphomicrobiaceae bacterium | reverse complement strand
CGTGGCGGGCGACGTAAACCGTCCGGACGGGCTTGCCTTCTCGCCCGACGAGACGAAACTGTACATCATAGAAGATGGTGCAACGCCGCAGGCGTTCCGCGTTTACGACGTGGTCGATGATGGTACGAAGCTCGCCAACGGGCGAACGTTCATCACTGTCGAGCACGGAGGCATAGCCGACGGCTTGCGCGTCGATGTCGACGGCAACTTGTGGTGCGGCTGGGGCGGAGGCACGGGCAATGATGGCGTGATGATCTTCAACCCTGCGGGCAAACTCATTGGGCGGATTGATCTGCCCGAGCGGTGCGCAAACGTCTGCTTCGGCGGTTTTCGGCGCAGCCGCCTGTTCATGGCGGCCAGCCACTCGCTCTATGCGGTGTTCTTGCGCACACAAGGAGTGCCAGGAGGCTAAGAATGGAATGAGCGAGGTGTCAAAGCCGCTGTGTGCGCGGCGAAGACTGCCTTAATGTTCGTCGCGTCGTGTCAAAGGTGCGGAATGGGCGCGATTTGCAGCCGGGAAAGACCGCGGGTTGGTGGGCCCCAGGCGGGGCCAACAGCCGACTCATGCACCGCAGCAAACAGGATCCTACTCGACCGCCTCGTCGCCGCGGGCGAGCAGGGTTGGTGGCACCTCGATGCCGAGCGCCGATGGCGTCGTTACACCGCCAGTGGATGGAATCCCGTAGGAGGGCCGTTGAGATGCAGCATGGGCGTGGAGAGATCGAGCCAACAATTCGTTGCGACCCTGGAGGAGAGCACAGGACATGACCCCGGATGATGTGATCAAGCTGATCGACCGCCAGGAGGTGATCGAGCTCGCGCTCGCACTCGGCAACATCGACAGCCCCACGGGCAACGAGGGTCTGGCGGGCCAGTACGTGTACGACTGGTTGAGCCAGAAAGGCTTCAAGCCGCGGAAGTACGCCCTGACCGCCGAGCGGTTCAACGTGGCCGCCTGGCTGCCCGGCGAGGGGGGCGGCTACAACCTGATCTTCAACAGCCATCTGGACACGACCCTTCGGTCGGATGCGGTCTGGTCAGCGCGCGATCCGCTGGATCCGCTGTACCACTCGGCCTGGGTGCAGGGAGACGAAGTCCACGGCGACGGCCTAGTCAACGACAAGGGGCCGATGGCGGCGTTCCTAATAGCGGCCAAGGCGATCAAGGAGGCGGGGTATCCGCTGCGGGGCGACCTGATCGTGAGCGCGGCGGCGGGCGAAATCTCGCGCGAGCCGGTGGAGGAGTTCCAGGGCTGGCAGTACCTGAGCAAGGACCTTGGGGCGCGGTTCATGGTGACGCACGGGGCGGTGGCGGACTTCTGCCTGATCGCTGAAGGGACCGGCTTCGGCATCGTGTGGATCGATCCGGGCAAGGCCCACTTCAAGGTGACCGTCTACTCGGACCAGCCGCGCTACTACTCGCCGTACCTGCCGCGGCCCACGAGGATTGCGGATGCGCCGAATGCGATCATCCGCGCCACGGCAGTGATCCAGGCATTCGAAGAGTGGGCGTACGAATACCAGCAGCGCAACACCTACAAAGGCGATAGCGGCACTGTAGTGCCCAAAGCCAGCATCAACGCGATGCGCTCGGGCTATCCGTTCAACCTGACCAGCACGCCGCAGGTATGCAGCTTCTACGTGGACGCCCGCATCCTGCCGGGCGCGAGCCCGCTCGACGTGCGGGACGAGCTGCGGGACCTGTTGCGCAAGGTCGGGGTGCCCGGCGAGGTGGAGCTGTTCGTGTATCGGCCGGGGTTCGAGGCGAAGGGCATCGAGCCGCTGGTCGAGGCAATACGGCGATGTCACGGTCAGGTGTTCCCGACGCCGCCGCAGACGGTGAGCCCGGCCGTCTCGAGCATGTGGCGCGACGCCAACGCCTTCAACGAGTTGGGCATCCCGGCGCTCAGCTACGGGCCGCGCTCAGCCAGCCATGCCTCCAGCAAGAGCTTCAAGATCGATGACTTGGTGAACGCGTCGATCGTCTACGCGCGGATCGCGATGGACCTGTGCAACCAGGATCGGCCGCGGGGCCTGCCGCTAGGCTGCCACGTTAACGCAAGCATCGCGGCGGAGATGCAGCGGCGGGCGACGGTAGCGCGATTGAAATAGTTGAAGAGGTGGCTCTCGGGTGCGGAAATTGGAAGCGAATACGCCTTTGCGCCCGCGTCCATGGGGCTTACGTGGCCCCGTCGCGTCGAGCCTGGCGAGCTACTTTCGCATCAGGCCGGCGGCCTCGACCGCAGCGCGATAGATCGGTAAATCCGCCCGGATCGCATCGGCGAGTTCTTCCGGCGTGCTGCCCACCGCATCAACGCCAAGGTCGGACATGAGCTTGATGACCTCAGGATCACGACAGATGGCCGCCATCGCCTGGGCGAGACGATCGATGATCGGGCGCCGCGTGCCGGCGGGCGCAAAATAGCCGTTCCACGCGGTCATGACGAAGCCTGGCACCGTTTCCGATACGGTTGGAACATTGGGAAACTGCGGCAAGCGCTTTGCCGTCGAGACTGCCAGCAGGCGGACTTTGCCCGAACCGGCCGGTCCGACGATGTCGGAGATGTTGCCGAAGAACAGTTGAATCGTGCCATTGATGAGCGCCAGGATCGACGGCGGGGCTGCCGTGTAAGGCACGCCCACCAGGTTGAGACCTTCGCGCGCGGCAAAGGCCGCTGGGGTCAGATCGCTGCTGGAGCCGCGACCGACCGAACCATAGTTGATTTTGCCTGGATTGGCGCGCGCATAGTCGATGAACTCGCGGAGCGAATGCACCGGCAGGTCGCGGTTGATCGCAAAGGCCATGCCGTTGATTGCCACCATGCTGATCGGTGCCAAATCCTTCACGGGATCGTAGGAAAGCTTCTGCATCAAGGGAACGACTGAAAACTGTGCACCGCCCGCCTCGTAGAGTGTGTAACCATCCGCCGGCGAGCGTACTGCGTATTCCGTGCCGATCGCGCCGTTGGCGCCCGGATGAGTCTCGATGATGAACTGCTGGCCGAACATCGTGCTGAGCCGGTCGGCGGTAATCCGCGCAAGCACATCGGAGATACCGCCCGGGCCATAAGGCACGATGACCTTTACGAAGCGGGTCGGCCATTCGTGCGCCTGAGCGATGCTGGTCGGGGCGCCGAGCCCAGCCGCCAACAGAAAGTGCAATACGAGGGTTGTTGATAGCGCACGGGAAGACGGTCGCCGCAACGCTGGTTCGCCCCTCATCATGAAACGGCAAGGCATCCCTGTGGTCTCATCTTCTGCCGCTCTAAAATTCGTTCCGAGAGTTATTGTGACATCGCCGCCGAGATGATCGAGAATAAACGAGTTTGAAAGATGCGATGTCAATGCCTGTGGGAATGTCGGTTTCGGAAAACAATACGTCCATTCATGTCCGAAGTACCTCCAATACCGGCCGTAAGCTCAATGCGTCGGTTCCTGT
>JBPYEF010000110.1:0-4563 GCA_051985875.1 Hyphomicrobiaceae bacterium | reverse complement strand
GGTATAAAGCGATGGCGCGCGCAGCGACGTTTGTGGATGTCTCCGAGTACTTCACCACTCAGACCTGTTCCGACTGCGGCGCAGTCGGTGGACCGAAAGGGACGAAGGGTCTCGAAATAAGAGAATGGCATGCGGAGACTGTGGCGTCAGTGACGACCGCAATTTGAATGCCGCCAAAAACATTCTCCGCCTGGGACGTCAGGCGCTTTAAGAAGGATGCTCGACCCCAAGCGCGCAGCGCTGGAGTGGCGAGGACGTCACTTCGGCTCGCACTTGGCCTGCGGCAGGAATTGGATGTCGGTGAGCGTACCGTTGAGCGTGAACTCGCCGTAGTCGATGTAGAGCTTGCGACTCACCCCGTTGGCAAAAAAGAGGAACGACAACTCGTACACGGGCAATTGGTCGCTGCGATCAGAACCGGGTTCGTAATAGCCGATCGATACCGGCCAGGCGGCGATCGCGTCCAGCCGATCGGCATTTGGCACCTTTCGCAGCGCGCGGTTGGCACCAGGTGGCTGCTCCCGACCGATGATCGAGATGGTGTCATAGACCTTCTCGCCCTTCTCCGAGCCGTCGAACAGGTCGGCCCGAAAGCTCGTCTTTCCGGCGGCCGCGGCCTTGAGGAGAGCGATCGAATGTTGCACGGGAAAGTGCACGCGCGAGGAGAGCAGCAGGTCTTTCTTGGCCGGCTTGGTCAACTCGACCTTGACGTCATCCGCCGCACTCGTCCTGACCGCATCGCCGGCCGTCACCTCGGTCGCCTTCTCGTCGCGCCACTGGCTGGAGTTGAAGCGGAAACGCTTGCCGCTCCCTTCCTCCCAGCTCGAGGAGCGCAGATCGGTGAGGACCGCCGCACCGGTCTGGTTGACCATATTGGTGACGAAGCGCATGTTCTGGCCGTAACCCTCGCATGCCGATCCCGTCAGCTCATAGACCATGCGGCCGCTGACGGCGGAAACCCCCGAGCCGCCGCGCGTTGTGGCAAGCGACATGTCGTAGACGGCGCGATGCGGTGCCAGAGTGATGTCTTCTCCCCCCACCGCCGGAAGCGGCGCCAGGAGCAAGACGAACAGCGGCGCCAGCGCCAAGGACCTCGGCGGGGACCGCCTTAAGATTGGCTGCGTCATGGTGCTTTCCTCTCCCGGGAGCGGGGCAGTAGTAAGGCTCGACTTGCGGAATGCTATGCACGCCGGTCAGCGTCAGCTCAAGGGGGGGCGTTGCGACGCCGCGCACCGCGCCGTGACGACGCACCTGGCGCTGGTCGGGCCCGATTGTGGCGACGGGTGAGGAGAAACTCGGCAATATGACGACGCTTTCCTGCGCCCCGCACAAGGGCAATTTCAAGGGCAATTTCGATGCCGCCCCGTTTCTGCGGCCGATCGCCCACCGCGGGCTGCACAGCCGCGCCTCCGGCCGCATCGAGAACTCGGCCTCCGCCTTCCTCGCAGCGATCGACAGGGGTTACGGCATCGAATGCGATTTGCAGGCGGCCAAGGACAATACGCCGATGGTGTTCCACGACGCGCGGCTCGATCGGCTTTTTCCCGTGCGCGGGCGGGTGAGCGAGCACTCGGCGGCGGAGCTGGCGCAGCTGCAGTACCGCGGTCAGGCGACCCGCGATCGTCGAACCGGAGCGCAGGACGCACGCGCCAAGCAAGGGGGCATGTTGAGCTTCCGTGCATTGCTGCAGTTGATCGCCGGCCGCGTGCCCCTGCTCGTCGAAGTGAAGCGCAACAGGAGTGCGCCGCCGCAGGGTTTTCTGGAGCGCATCGCCGCCGCGGCGTCGGCGTATGCCGGACCGCTTGCGCTCATGTCCTTTGACCCCGAGGTGGTGATCGGGCTCGGCTGTCTTGCGCCGTCGGTTGCCCGCGGTTGGACCGTCGGCCGCCAGCAGCTCGCCAAGCGATGGTGGGCATCGCCCAGCCCCGCAGGCAGGGACAGAGCCATCGGCCGTCTGCTCGCCACCGCGCCCGAGGGCATCGCCTTCCTTGCGGTCGAGGTTGCAATCCTCCGCGGCGCGCGTGCCTACCTTGACGCCGAGGGGCTCACGCTGCCCTTGTTCAGCTGGACGATCCGCACGCAGCGCGATAGGCGGGCTGCCGCACGCTGGGCCGATGCGCCGATCTTCGAAGGCTGCCCGGTATGATCTCTTTCGCAGCAAAACGCCACCGCTCGCGCACCGCTCCGCCGCGCACCGCACGGTGCTGCTGGCGTCGACATTTGCGGCCGGTATGATGGCAAGGGACCGGGCAAAGAAGGGCGCAGGGATCTTCCTCCTGCGCGGCTGCTGATGGCAACGAGCAGAGGGCAAACGTTCAAGGCCGAGGTGGTCGGGCGCATCGCCGACATCGCCGAGGAAGCCTGGGACGCCTGCGCCAATCCCGATGCGCAGACCTTCAATCCGTTCATTGCGCACGGCTTTCTGCGCGCGTTGGAGGATGCGGGTTGCGTCGGCGGCCGTTCGGGCTGGAGCCCGCGCCACCTCCTGCTGCGCGCAGATGGGGAGGTCGTCGCCTGCGCACCCTGCTATTTGAAGTCGCACAGCCAGGGGGAGTACGTCTTCGACCACGCCTGGGCAGAGGCCTACGGCAATGCCGGCGGCCGCTACTATCCGAAGCTGCAGATCGCCGTGCCTTTCACGCCGGTTCCGGGCCGGCGGCTGCTGACCAAGTGCGACGCGCAAGGCCAGGCCAACGAGGCCCTGCTGGCGGCCGCGGCCACCGAACTCGCCAGAGGCTGCAACGCCTCGGGGGTGCACGTGACCTTCCTCGACGCGGAGAGCTGCCACCGGCTCGGCGCGCGCGGCTTTTTGGAGCGCAACGATCAGCAGTTCCACTGGCGCAATCAGGACCATGCAAGCTTCGATGATTTCCTCGCCACTCTCGCCTCGCGTAAGCGCAAGGCGGTGCGCAAGGAGCGCGCGCAGGCCGTCAGCGACGGGCTCAGCATCGCGTGGATCCGCGGCGGTGACATCACCGAGGCGCACTGGGATGCCTTCTTCGCCTTCTACATGGATACCGGCTCGCGCAAATGGGGTCGCCCCTATCTCAACCGCAAGGCATTCTCGCTGATCGGCGCGGCGCTGGGCGACCGCTGCCTGCTGATGTTCGCCAATCGCGGCCGGCGGCCGGTCGCGGGCGCGTTGCATGTCGTCGGCGGCGATTGCCTGTACGGGCGCTACTGGGGCGCACTGGAGCATCACCCCTGCCTGCACTTCGAGCTCTGCTACTACCAGGCGATCGAGTATGCGATCTGTCATAAGCTGCCGCGCGCCGAGGCCGGGGCGCAAGGCCAACACAAGCTGGCGCGCGGCTATCTGCCGACCAAGACCTATTCGGCGCACTACATCGCCGATCCGGCCCTCCGGCGCGCGATCGCCGACTATCTCGTGCGCGAGCGCGCCTACATCGACGCGGCCGGCGAGGAACTCGCGGCGTACGCGCCCTTTCGCAAGGCGATCAAGATCGCCTGAAGCACGTTTAGGTGGCGCGCGTAGCCGCAACGATCAGGCTGTCGAGGCACTGCGCGACCTCCCTGGCGCTGATGAAGTTCAGGATCCAGCCGGCGATCAGAGCCAGCAGCACGGCCGAGGCGACGACCGTGTCGCCGCGTCGCGCAGGCTGAGATGCGAGATGTCCCAATGGCATGCTACCCTGCCCGCAAAGCACCTGACGGCGCGTTGGCTCTCGAGCTGCGAAGGCATGCCCCCAGTTTGGCACGGCACCGATTTGCGACGCGTTAATTCCGCTTGCGACTTGACGATTAGGTTATGCGGCAATTAACAAAAAAGCCGTTGCACGTGAGGAAAGGCGCCGATGCCCTACGACAATAACAACGTATTCGCGAAGATCTTGCGTGGCGAGCTCCCCGCCCAGAAAGTGTATGAGGATGCCGAGACGCTCGCCTTCATGGATATCATGCCGCGCTGCGAGGGGCACATGCTGGTGGTCCCGAAGACGCAGGCGCGCAACCTGCTCGACGCCAATCCGACCCAGCTTGCCGCGTGCATGCGCACCGTGCAGAAGGTCTCTGCCGCCGCCATGAAGGCGCTCGGGGTAAACGGCATCACGCTGCAACAGTTCAACGAGCCGGCGGGCGGGCAGGTGGTGTTCCATCTGCACTTTCACGTGCTGCCGCGCACCGAAGGGGTCGCGCTCGGGCCACCGGCGAGCAAGGTGGAAAAGCCCGAGGTGCTGGCCGCCAGCGCCGAAAAGATCAGGAAGGCAATCGCGCCATAGCCCGCTTGCAACCGGCCCCTCCCCTGCGCCGCGGGCAGGGTCCCTGCTCGGCGCACGCCCGCTGCCTGCGCGACGGCGCGCGTCATGCCGGGCTGACATCGCGGCCCGAACTCGGCGCCGAGGTCCGGCAGCACAGCGCCCGCGCGGGCGCGCACTCGCCGCCGTGACGGGCTGGCGCGCCGATCCCGCGGCGGCCGCGCGCGCGCTGATTCTCCGTACGCTTGCGCACATTTCTCTTAAGGGTCGCGTGCTGCTCGCCTATGCGGCAGGGGACGCGCTCACAGCGCACCTCACGGCGCGCGGTATCGAGCGTGCGGTCTGGCTG
>JBPYEF010000109.1:0-6055 GCA_051985875.1 Hyphomicrobiaceae bacterium | reverse complement strand
CACCTAGCTAAGGCGTCGCGGCATCGACGGTGCGCGCTCCGGTGGTGATGATGACGCGGCTGCCGGGCGGGGCAAAGCCCAACACCTCGATGGCGAGCTCGGCGATCAGGTCCGGATCGCGTGCATTGAGCAGCCGCACATCGTTCTCCAGGCGGGCCCGCACGGCCTCGAGGCGCTCGATCTCCGGCTCCAGCTGTCGGGAGCGTTCGATCAGACGACTGCGCGCTTCGAGGCCGCGCTTGCCGCTAATGGCGTGATAGGCGACATAGGCGAGCGCGCAGCAACAGGCAAGCGACACCAGGATCTGTTGGGGGCCGCCCCTTCGCCGATCAAACATGGCCTGACGCGAGACCTCGCACCCGGTCCAACGGGACCGCGCTGTTCTAGCGCGCCTGCGGTTAAGCCCGCGTAAAAGCGCAAGCCCGCCCCCCTAACTTGCAAGCCCGCGCAGCGCGCTCCTTCCCGCATAGCGCGCCTGGTCGCCGAGCTCGCCCTCGATGCGAATCAGCTGGTTGTACTTCGCCACCCGATCGGAGCGGGAGAGTGATCCGGTCTTGATCTGGCCAGCATTGGTCGCGACGGCAATGTCGGCAATCGTTGCATCCTCCGTTTCACCGGAGCGGTGGGAAATCACCGCGCGATAGCCGGCGCGCTGGGCCAGGGCGATGGTATCGAGCGTCTCGCTCAACGATCCGATCTGGTTGACCTTGATCAATATCGCGTTGCCGATACCCTCGCCGATGCCGCGGGCGAGACGCTCGGTGTTGGTGACGAAGATGTCGTCACCGACCAATTGGCAGCCGGCACCGAGCGCGTCGGTGAGCACTTTCCAGCCGCGCCAGTCGTCCTCGGCCATGCCGTCCTCGATCGAAACGATCGGATACCGCCCGGCGAGCTGCCGCAGGTACTCGGCCATGCCTGCCGCATCCAGGCTTTTGCCCTCGCCCGCGAGCACGTAGCTGCCGTCCCGGTAGAATTCGCTCGCGGCGCAATCGAGCGCCAGCATCACATCCTCGCCCGGCCGGTAATGGGCGCTCTCGATCGCGCGCATGATGAAATCGAGGGCCTGCTGCGAGGAGCTGAGGTTGGGGGCAAATCCGCCCTCGTCGCCGACGTTGCTGCTGTGGCCTGCGTCCTTCAGCGCCCTGCTGAGCGCGTGGAACACTTCGGCGCCGACGCGGATCGCCTCCGCGCAGCTCGCGGCGGCGACCGGCATGATCATGAATTCCTGGATGTCGATCGGGTTGTCGGCGTGGACCCCGCCATTGAGGATGTTCATCATCGGCACGGGCAGCACATGCGCGTTGCTGCCGCCGATATAGCGATAGAGGGGCAGCGCCCGCGCCGCCGCCGCGGCCTTGGCGACGGCGAGCGACACGGCGAGGATGGCGTTGGCGCCGAGGCGGGCCTTGTTGCGCGTGCCATCGAGTTTGCACAGGGCATCATCGATGCGCCGCTGCTCCTCTGCCTCCATGCCGGACAGCGCGTCGAAAATCTCCCCGTTCACCGCCGCCACGGCCTGCAACACCCCCTTGCCGCCGAACCGCTTGGCGTCGCCGTCGCGCATCTCGACGGCCTCGTGCCGGCCGGTAGAGGCGCCGGATGGAACCGCGGCGCGGCCGCTTGAGCCGTCTTCGAGCACCACCTCGGCCTCGACGGTCGGGTTGCCGCGGCTGTCGAGGATCTCCCGGCCGATGATATCGACAATGGCGCTCATGCCTTCCCATCCCGATTGCGACGCGCCCCTGCGCCCCTCGTGGGCCAGCGCGCACCGGCAAGATACCCCGCGCGACCGTGCGCGGCAAAGCGCTAGGGCACGGGCGGGGCGCATCGCGCGTTGGCGCGCCTGAAGATCATGCTATAGGGGCGTGAGCGACGCTGCAGCCGTTGCGCCTGCTCCATGGCAACAGCCTGCGCCCGGCGCTGCGATCGCCCCACACCCGCCAGGGAGGAATGCGTGCACAGCCGCATCGATGAGCAGAGCAGGCGTGAGCACAGCAGGGAGGTCGCGCAATGGCCAACCGGGAGGAGCTGACCCGAGCGGTGGAGCTCGCACTCGCCGGCGATTGGCAGGACGCGCACGCCATCGTGCAGCAGGACGAGACCGACCCGACCTCGTGCTGGATCCATGCCGTGCTGCACAGAATTGAGGGCGACACCGGCAACGCTCGCTATTGGTATCGTCGAGCGGGGCGCTCTTACGAGGCCTACCCCGATACCAACGCGGAGCTGGCGGCGATCAAGGCGGCGCTGACCTACTGACCGCCGGCGCATCCGTCGTCCGAGTGCACATCATCGGGGACCCGCACGGCGTGTATCGGCAATTGCGGGCAAGCGAATCGCATTAGGCTGCGGCAAACGCATTGCCGCCACGGACCAGTGCGCGCCAGCGGGGGTTGCGCGCGCCGGCGTCGGTTGGCGCACACAAAAAGGGGGTGCCCATGCCGCCGGTCGTGCAGAGGAGTCTCGACGTTCTCGCCGCCATCGCCTTGACTGCCGCCGCTACATTCCTGATCGTCGCGCTCAATGCCTTCTTAATGTCGCGGGGCGGGTCGTTCTCGGGGTTTCGCATCTGGTATACGTTTATCGGCAGGCCCGACATTCTCGGCACGATGATGCTGACCGCACTGATCAGCATCCTCTACGTGTTTTGGCAGCAGCGCCGTCGGCCCCGCATGTAGCCTCATGTGGTTCATGCAGCCTCGCATAAGGCCCATGTAGCTCTATCTAGGTATATGCGGCTTTGTGCGCGGCCCGCGCCTCGGCGAGCGCGTGTCGATGCGGCAGTGACGGCTTCCTTGCCGGCGGTGCTTCCTCGCTACGGCCGCGGCAGCGGGTTGCTGCGGACGGCCTCGCGCCAGGAGCGGCTCCCGGTGGTTGCGGCCGCTTCGACGTTCCGCAAGTCCTCGCGGAAGACGCGGTCGACGACGTCGCGCACGGGCTGGGGCCAGTTGCGCGCGCCGAGCATGCCGAGGATCTGTTGGTAACCGGCACGGGCGTGCCCCAAGGCGTCGGGAGAGTGGGAACGCGTGTGCGAGCCGAGAAAATAGTTGTATTGCGCACGTGCGACAAAGGGATAGGTGCCGCAGGCGCACAACAGGTCGACGTTCAGGATCACGTCCTCGGCAAAAGCGATCTGCGGCCAGGAGACGCCGCAGCGCCGGTGAAACACCGGGGAGAACGGCATGCGCAGCTCGCAGATGTCCTCAACCCCGAGACGATCGCGGGCGCGGCGCGGGCGGGCAATGCGGGTTGCGCCGCTGCGCGGGTCGATCTCCCACGTCGCCCCGGTCGCAACGCCGTGCGCCTCGACCAGCGGCAGCAGCAGGCGGAGTCGCCCGGGTGCGAAGCAATCGTCGGCATCCAGGCAAGCGATGATCTCGGCGCCCGCATGCCCGAGCGCGACGTTGCGCGCCGCCGACGGACCACGGTTCGGTGCCGCGGTGCGGCACAGCGTCAGCCGTGCCGAAGCCGGTAGCGTCTGCCGCAACAGTGCGCCGTAGTCCTCCCCATCGTCCGCGCAGACGACGAGCTCGACATTGACGCCGCGCTGCGCAACCGCCGACCGCGCTGCCCGGACGATCGTCGCACGTGCGCGGCAGGCAGGCATGATGACGCTGACGTCTGCTCGCATGGTCTCACGTCCCGCGACGGCGGCGAATGACGACGCCCACGCCCTTGGCCTCGGCAACGATGCTGAGCTTGCGAACGGCAACAATGACGCTGTCGACCCGCGGTTCCGCCAGCGCGAACTCGGCGCTTTCTTCCGCGAGCGTCTCTACGAGGTCGACGTGCCGCGCAGAGCGCCCGCGCTCGCGGAGCTTGGCGACGACGTCGGCATAAGAGACGTGGTCGGGGAGCGCATCGCTCAGCGTGGGCCCCGAATCGCGCACCATCATGTACATGCTGATCGAAACCTCCTGGCGCGCCGTCTTCTCCTCGGGGTTGACGCCGATGAACAGCTGTAGGCGCAGATCCTCGACCAGGATGCAGCGAAATCCCTCCGGCGGCACGATCGCTGGGAACATCGCCTCACTCCTTCGGCAAATCCTCGAAGGGGAACTTGTTCAGCAGGTGGCGTCCGCCGTCGATGGTTATCACCTGACCGGTGATCGAGGGCGTATCGGCGAGCAGCACGGCCGCCCGGCAGATCTCCTGCAGCGACGGCCCGATGCCGAGCGGCGTGCGGTTGTGCACCGCACGGAACTGTTCCTCGGTCTGGTCCCCGCTGCGCAACACGATGCCCGGGGCAATGCCGTTGACGCGCGTCTTCGGCCACAGGCTCATGGCGAGCATGCGCGTGGCGTTGTGCAGCGCGAGCTTGCTGATCGTGTAGGAGAAGAAATCGGGGGTGGCGTTCGACACCTTCTGGTCGAGCATGTTGATGACGCAGTTCTGCGCCGCCGACAGCCGATGGAACGCCCGCGTCAGCAGGATGGGAGCGAGCGCGTTGATGTGCAAATGCTCGTCCCACAACGCAGGGCTGAGCGTCGCGATCGTGTCGCGCTTGAACACCGAAGCGCTGTTGACGAGCAGGCAGGCGTGCGGGAAATCGCCAACACACTGCTCGACAAGGCGCGTCGCGGCATCCTGCTGATTGAGGTCGGCCGCATAGAGCCGGCAGGCCGCACCTTTCTGCGTCACCTCCTCCTGCAGGCTGAGCGCATCGCGACGTGAGGTATTGAAGTGGATGGCAATGTCCCAGCCTTCAGCCGCCAGATGGGTGGCGATTGCCCTCCCGATCCGGCGCGCCGCACCCGTGATCAGCGCCGCCTTCCTGCCCATGCCTATTCCTCGGCCCATGCCTCGGACCCTGCCTAGGCCCAACCTCTGGCCGGGCCACATTACCCGGGCCCATTACCCCGGCCCATTACCCGATCCCCGGGGCTGCTCGCGCGCATCTCGCGCCGGCGCGCTGATCGTCGCGTACCCTGTAGCTGGCCGCCTTGTCAAAGCATGCACGAGCGGGCAAGTAGAGGCATGGCGACGCCGCCCCGAAGAGCCCCGGCACGTTCGGCCTCTAGGCCGCCCGCCGAAGCCCCGCCCTTGCTCGGGCGCCAGGTCGCGCCGGCCGCAAGCCCCGAGACGGCCGTGCTCGATCGGCTGCTCAATCCGCACCGCGATACGCACTATGTGGCGCGATTCACGGTTCCGGAGTTCACCGCGCTCTGCCCGGTGACCGGCCAGCCCGACTTTGCCCACTTCGTCATCGACTACGTCCCGGACCAATGGCTGATCGAGGCCAAGTCCCTCAAATTGTACCTCGCCGCATTTCGCAATCACGGTGCTTTCCACGAGGACTGCACGGTTGCCATCGGCAAGCGCCTCGCCGGCGTGCTCGAGCCCCACTACATGCGCATCGGCGGCTACTGGTATCCGCGTGGGGGCATGCCGATCGACGTATTCTGGCAGTGGGGAAGCTTGCCGGAGCGCGTGTGGCTGCCCGAGCAGGGCGTCGCGCCCTACCGCGGGCGAGGTTAACCACTCCACCGGGCGGCGCGGCCAAGGCTCCGCGCCCGCTGCTCATTTCCGTTGCCTGCAGGGCCGATTAACGCCATCAATTCGCAGCGCGGCAGCGCTGCTGCGCGTAAATTTCTGAGATCGCGGGCATCCCAGTGCGGGTAACCGGCGTTTAGGCTAGGTTTGCTACTCCTCAAGGGGCGTGCATCCCCCCACCATTCCCCCTGAGCGGCTCGAGGCAACGATGATGTTGGCAGGCTCACCTCGCAAGCGCGCGACAGGATTGGCGGCGGTGGCTCTCGCAGGCGTCTGCGCGCTGCTGCCGACGAGCCCGGGGGCAGCGAGAGGGCGGGAGCGCAGCGGCGAGGAATGGGCGTCGCGCCAGGCCGGCGTCCCCCTGTTGGCCATCGTCGCGCTGCGCGAGCAGCGCGTCACCATCTACGACGCCACGGGGCGGGTATCGCGTGCGCCGGTCTCAACCGGTCAAAGCGGTTATGAGACGCCGGCGGGGATCTACAGCGTCATCCAGAAGGAGGCCGAGCACTTCTCCAACCTTTATGACGACGCCTCGATGCCGTTCATGCAGCGCATCACC
>JBPYEF010000108.1:0-6776 GCA_051985875.1 Hyphomicrobiaceae bacterium | reverse complement strand
CGCAGAGTGGGGCAAGCGACGGCGTCAAAGGACTGGCCTGCCCGCCATGGTCTCCGACGGGTTGCAGGCGGCGCGGCGAGCTTACCCCGGGTGTATCGAGCCTGCCGACCGATCGCGGCAGGAGGTTCAGGACCAGCGGCTGGATGCCGCTATGGGTGCCGGGGGCGGGCCTCGGTTGGTCAGCGCAGCTTTAATGTGGCCAGACCGACCAGGGCGAGCACCACCGAGATGATCCAGAATCGCACCACCACGGTCGATTCCTGCCAACCCTTCTGCTCGAAATGATGATGCAGGGGCGCCATACGGAAGACGCGCTTGCCCGTGAGCTTGAAGGACGCCACCTGGATGATCACGGAGAGGGTCTCGAGCACGAACAGGCCGCCGACAATGGCGAGCACGATTTCGTGCTTGGTGGCTACGGCGATTGCACCCAGCGCGCCTCCCAGGGCCAGTGACCCTGTATCACCCATGAAGATCATCGCCGGCGGCGCATTGAACCACAGGAAGCCCAGTCCGGCGCCGATCAATGCTCCACATATGATTGCGAGCTCACCGGCGCCTTGGACGTGATGAATTTGCAAATAGCGCGCAAAGTTGGCGTTGCCCGATAGGTAGGCTATCAGCCCGAAGGTTGCGGCCGCGATCATCACCGGGACGATCGCCAGGCCATCGAGGCCGTCGGTCAAATTGACGGCATTGCCCGCTCCGGCGATCACCAACACGCCAAGCACGATGAACAAGGCACCGAGTGGGATGATGACATTCTTGAAGAACGGTACCGTCAACGATGAGGAGAAGTCTGGGGTGCCGATGTGCATCACGAGCCAGGCCGCAAACGCCGCAATCACGATCTCGGCGCCAAGCCGGAGCTTCCCAGAGACGCCTCCTGTTCCGCTTCGCGACACCTTGACGTAGTCGTCATAGCAGCCGATCGCGCCATAGCTCAGCGTTACGAGCAACACGATCCATACGTACGGGTTCGCCCAGTTGGCCCACATCAAGGTCGAGACCGTGACGCCCGAAAGGATCATCAGCCCGCCCATCGTCGGCGTTCCCTTCTTGGCAAAATGCGTCTGCGGCCCGTCCTCGCGGATCGGTTGCCCCTTGCCCTGCTTCACGCGCAGCAGGTCGATGATTGCCGGGCCGAACAGAAAGACGAACAGCAGCGCCGTCATAATCGCACCACCGGTGCGGAAGGTGATGTAGCGAAAGACATTCAGCGGGCCAACCTGGTCGCTGAAGTGGACCAGCGCGTACAGCATCTCTACCCTCCAGGCTGCCCCGGTCCATAGTGCCTCAGCATCGCTGCGACCAGCGGCGCCATGTGCATCGCCAGCGAGCCCTTGACCATAACCACGTCACCACCGCGCACGCGGCTCAGCAGCTCCGGCAGCAGCTCATGTGAGGATGCGGCCCAAGCCCCCTGCCGTGCCATGGGCAGCGCATCGTACAATAAGCGCATCGACGGGCCGCAAGCGAGCAGTAGATCGACGCCCGCGGCATGCAGCGACTGGCTCAGGTCGCGATGCAGCTCACCGGCTGTCGCACCCAGCTCGAGCATGTCCCCGAGCACGGCAATGCGGCGCGGAAATGCCGAGCGCGGCGTTGCTGCCATGGCCGCGAGCGCCGCACGCACCGAGGCCGGGCTGGCATTGTAGCTCTCGTCGATCAGCAGTAGCGTGCCGTCGTGGACGGCGAGCTGCGTGCGTGCACCGCGGCCGGGAGGGGCGTGCAGCGAGCTCAGCGTTGCCAGACAGGGCGCAGGGTCGACGCCGAGGGCGTCAAGGGCGGCGAGCACCGCCAGCGAGTTCGCGACATAGTGCGCGCCGGGGACGCCGAGGCGATAGACGACATGCCCGGCGCCGTACGTGGCGGCAACAACCGAGCCGGTCGGGCCGAGCTCGACCTTTGCGGCGCGAACGTCCGCCCGCGTATCCTCGCCGAAGGTGATCACGCGCGCCCCGGCAGCGGTCGCGGCGGCACGCAACAGGTCGAAGTGCGCACTTGTGCGCGGCAGCACCGCCACCCCATGGGGAGCTAGCCCGCTGAAGATCTCGGCCTTGGCTCGGGCGATGTCGGCGACGGAGGCGAAGTGTCCGAGATGCACCGCCTCCACGGCGGTGATGATGGCAACCTGCGGCTGCACCATCCGGGCAAGCGGAGCGATCTCGCCCGCATGATTCATGCCGATCTCGAACACCGCGTACGCGCTGTCGGTCGGCATGCGCGCCAGCGACAGGGGCACGCCCCAGTGATTGTTGAACGACTTCTCCGCGGCGTGCGTCCTGCCGATGCTGGCCAAGCACAGGCGCAGCATCTCCTTGGTGCCGGTTTTGCCGACGCTGCCGGTGACGGCGATGATGCGAGCGCTGGTGCGCCGGCGCGCCGCCAGACCGATGTCCGCGAGCGCAACGGCGGGATCTGCCACGCGCAGTAGCGCGCCGCAACCGCTCGGGGCGCGATAGCCGTTTGCGACGATGGCCCCCCCTGCGCCGGCGGCAAACGCCGCGGGGACGAAGACGTGGCCATCGCGCACGTCCTTGAGTGCGATGAACACCTCGGCGGGGGTCAGCGTGCGGCTATCGATCGAGAAACCGGTAATCGGCGCGGCCGGCCTACCCTCGGCTCGACCGTGCGCGGCTGCGACCAGCGCCTCCCATTGCCACAGGGCGTCAGACATTGATCGGAGGCTCCGCCAATGCGAGGCGCACGGCGTCGTGATCGGAGAACGGCAGCACCTCGCCGCCGACGATCTGACCCGTCTCGTGCCCCTTGCCGGCGACCAGCAGGACGTCGCCGCGGCCGAGCAGGCGCACTCCAGCGCGGATCGCCTCGGTCCGATCGGCGATTTCACGGGCGCCGGGCGCGGCGGCAAGGATCGCGGCGCGAATCGCGGCCGGGTGCTCGTTGCGTGGATTGTCGTCGGTGACGATCACGTGGTTGGCCTTTTGCGCGGCGATGCTCCCCATGATCGGGCGCTTGCCGCGGTCGCGATCGCCGCCGCAGCCGAATACGCACACGATACGGCCCGGGACGGCCTGGCGCAGCGCATCGATGGCTGCGGCAAGTGCGTCGGGCTTGTGCGCATAGTCGATCACAACGAGTCCGCCGCGCACCCTGCCGACGACCTCAAGCCGGCCCTTGACACCCCGCAGGCCGGCGAGCGCCGGCACTACGCTCTGCGCAGGTTCACCTGTCGCCAATGCCAATCCCGCCGCGAGCAGCGCGTTTGCCGCCTGGTAAGATCCGAGCAGTGGCAGAGTGACGTCGAACGTCTCCCCGCCGTGCCCGATGCTGAGGCGCTGCTGCAATCCATCGCGCGCGATCGAGCGCAGTTGCAGGGTCTTTCCTCTCTCGCCGACCGTTGCGATCTTTCGCCCGGCACCTCTTGCCGCGGCAATAACTGCGTCGGCGTGCTCCGCATCGGCGTTGATAACGGCGACACCCCCGACCGGCAGCACTTGCGTAAACAGCCGCAGCTTGGCGGCCAAATACTCGGCCATGTCGGCGTGATAGTCGAGGTGGTCGCGGCTCAGGTTGCTGAACGCCGCTGCAGCGAGTTCGACGCCATCGAGCCGGTGCTGATCGAGGCCGTGCGAGGAGGCCTCCAAGGCGAGGTGCGTGATACCCTCGACCGCGAGGGTGGCGAGCGACTGGTGCAGTGCCACCGGGTCCGGCGTCGTCAAGCCGCCATAGACGCCGCCCCCCGGCCTCACCAGGCCGATGGTGCCGAGCGAGGCAGCCTGCCGGCCGAGAATGGCAAAGATTTGCCGTGCAAAGTCGGCGACCGAGGTCTTGCCGCTGGTCCCGGTCACCGCGACAACCACCGCGGGTTGGCGACGGTAGAATCGTGCCGCCATCAATGCAAGGGCGCGCCGCGGTGCGGTGGCGGTGACAATCGGCACCGACAGCGGAGCAAGCTCGCCCGGCTTGGCGAGCACGACCGCGGCGCCCCTGGCGAGCGCCTCGGGCACGAAGCGGGCGCCGTTCTTTGTGCCCCCGGCGAGTGCCGCGAACAGGAAGCCTCGTTGCACCATCCGGCTGTCGGCGGTGAGGCCGCCGATTTCGACTTCCTCGCACCCGGCCGGCGCGCTCATCTCCGCATCCAGCAATACCTTGAGCTTCATCGCTCGCGAACCGCTGCCTGTCGTTGTCTAAGCGTTGGGTTGGCTGCCGCACGGCCGAAGCAAGATGCTCGTCAAATACGGCGCCAATGCATCACGCCACCGGGGGCGGCAGTGGGCGCCAGAAGCTCTTATTGCGTGCCGTGCGAGGCGTCAAACGCCTCCGCCGCGGGCGCGGTCTCGACCCGTCGCGGCAAAACCCCGAGCAGGGGAGCGATGCGCGCGACAATGCGCGCCGTGACCGGAGCCGCGGTGATCCCGGCAGTCACGTGCTCGTGTGCACCGCCCTCGCCGGTCTGCGGCTCAAACAGCGTTACAAGCGTCGCGTAGCGCGGCGCGTCCATGGGAAAGGCGGCGACGAATGAATCGATCACCGCCTGCGCGCGGTATCCGGCTCGGCCCGGAATTTCTGCCGTCCCGGTCTTGCCGCCGACGCGGTAGCCTGCGGCATCGGCGCGTCGGCCGGTTCCTGCCGAGCTCGTGACATTGAGACGCAAGACCTCGCGTATCTTGCCGCTGATTTGCTCCGCCACGATCCTTTCGCCGGCCGCGTTGTCGCCAGCGGCGCGTTGCAGGAAGGTCGGCACGACGCGGCGGCCGCCATTGAGGAGGGTGGCGAACGCCGCGGTGAATTGCAGTGGTGCAAGCGCCAGGCCGTAGCCGTAACCGAGGGTGATCGTTTCGCTCCTGCCCCACGACCGTGGCAGGAGGGGCGCGGCGACAGTGCCGGCCTCGGTGCGCAGAGGCTGGAGCAGTCCAAGGCGGTCGAGAAACGCGCGCTGCCGCTCGCTCCCTACCTCTAGGGCCATCATGCCTGCGCCGACGTTGGAGGAGTGCAGGAAGATGTCGCGCACCGACAACGGCCGACCCTGCGGGTGCAAATCGGTAATGGTGTAGGGAGGCGCGAGCAAAGGCTGGCGCACGTCGTACACCTTGTCGAGGTCGGCCGTCCCGGCGTCCAGGGCCATGGCGACGGTCAGCGTCTTGAAGATCGAGCCGAGCTCGAAGGTTCCCCCCATTACACGGTCGGCGCGTTGCGGATCGAGCCAATCCGAGGTGCGCGCCGGGTCGACCTCGGGCAACGACACGGCGCATAGCACCTCACCCGACTCGGCATCGAGCACGAGGCCGGCCGCCGCAAGCGCACCATAGCGTTGCATCGCCGCGTCGAGTTCTACGGCAACGGCGTGCTGCACGCCGATGTCGAGAGCGAGGCGCACGGGGGGAGGTTGCCCGGCTGCCAGTAGCGTCTGGCGATCCGGGGCCTCATCGAGACCGCGCTCGATCCCGCCAATTCCGCGGTGATCGACGTTGACGTTGCCGATGATGTGGCCGGTGAGCGCCCCCATGGGATAGAGGCGCTTTGCCTCCTTGCGGAAGGCCAAGCCCGGCACACCGAGATCGTGCACCCGCTTGGCTTGCCGGGGAGTAAGACCGCGCGCGATCCACACGAAGCGCCGGCCCTTGTCCCCGAGTAGCTTGCGCAACTCGGTGCTGTCGCTGGCGGTGAGGGCGGAGGAAAGCTTCTCCACCGCCTCGTCCAAGTCGAGGATCAGCGCGGGATCGGCATAGAGGGAATCGACGGCGATGTCGGTCGCCAGCAGCTGGCCGTGCCGGTCGAGGATATCGGGGCGGAAGGCCAGGGGCTCCGCGAGCGCGGCCCTGTTCGCGGGAGGAGCGCGCATGGCGAGGAGGATGAGCCGGCCGCCAATGACCATATAGGCGATCAATAAACAGCCCAATGTCAACAGCAGCCGGCGACGCGCATCCAGCGTGATCGCCGCATACCCCCAGTCGTGCGTGTGGCTTGCCGGCGCGCGCATGGCCCTAGTTTTGCCCGATCCCCGGCGCCGATGCGCTCGGTTCGGCGGGGGGCAAACGTCCCGCCTGCGCCGTTGCGCTCTCCGCGCCGATGGTGCCGCCGATGCGCAGGTACTGCCCGCTGTCAATCGGCGCCATCCCGAGTTCGCGGGCGAGCGGTTCAAGTCGCTCGGGGCGCGCGAGATGCGCACGTTCGGCCCGCAGGATAGCGATATCGACGGCGATGTGCTCGAGCGCGTGTTCCTCGGCAAGCACCTTGGCCTCTAGGCTGCGCGTGTCGTAGCTAATCGCGTAGAGGGCGACAGTGGCCGCCAGTGCCGCCAGGATCAGAAGCCAGTTGAGCGCGCGCGGCATTCCACGGCCCTTTCTGCATTCTATTGCAGGCGTGGCCATCCTTCGGCGTCGTCGTCACGGGGCCACGCCGCCGCGCCGGTGCGCTCGGCCGCCCTGAGCTTCGCCGAGCGCGCGCGGGGATTTGCTGCTATCTCCTGAGGCTGTGGACTTACCGGGCGCGGGTTAACAAAGGTGAAACTCGGCGGATGCGGGCGCATGCGCGGGGGCAAATGGCGGGAGGCCTGTTCCGTGACCGCAGCGCGCCGCTTCAGGAAATGCTTAACCAGGCGGTCCTCCAGGGAATGAAAGCTGATGACGACCAGCCGACCACCGGGAGCAAGCACCCGCTCGGCTGCCGACAGGGCGGCCACGAGCTCCCCGAGTTCGTCGTTCACGTACATTCTGAGGGCTTGAAACGTGCGCGTGGCGGCGTGCCGGCGGGCAATCTGCTCGCGACCGATCACCCGCACGACGAGGCCGGCCAATTGCATGGTGTTG
>JBPYEF010000107.1:0-6869 GCA_051985875.1 Hyphomicrobiaceae bacterium | reverse complement strand
TGGCGCGCGGGTGCAGTTCGCGGAACAACTCCTCGAGCCACTGGCCGAGCCAGCCCTGGCGCAGCAGCCAGTGGTTGGCACGCTGCTGAGCGGCAAGGGCGAACAGCGCGCCGGACGTCACGTCCTTGGAGGAGGGCGCGAGGTAGGCGCGGCCTTCCGCTTCGCCGATCAGCCCGGTGTCGAAGGCGAGCACGGCGCGGTAGCGGTTGCCCTGCTCGTCACGGAAGCCCTCGCCGTAGCGCGCCTCGAGGTCGACCACGCGGACCCGCGCCCAGTCGGCCGGGCCTTCGCGGAACTGGTTGTTCGGCCGAACCTGCAGGAAGGGCACCGGCACCCACTTGTCGACAAAGGGGGCGAGCGCGTCCTTGGCGGTGACCACCAGATTGGGCTCGGCCGGGCGGCGGCGGCCGGCCTCGATTACTTCGTACTGGCCCCGCACCTCGTCGAAATCGAGCTGCACCAGATCGTCGACTGAGCCGGCGGAAGCCGAGTCGTGGAAACCCCATTCGCGCACCCTGAGCCGCGCCGGGTCGAAGCCGAAGTCGAGGAACTGAATCCCCGACCGGGCAATCAGGGTCGTCGGGCTGGGGTAGCTCGGCAGACGGGCAAGATCGCTCATGGAAGCCTTATGGAACCGTTAACCTATTTTATGAAATCAGCGGCCGATCTGCACGTTGTAGCTGCGCTTGTCGCCCGGCTGGCTGCCGGTGCACTGGGCCACGCCAGCCTTGTCGACTTCGCAATTGACGACGTTGCGCGCATAGGTATTGCCGTCCGTGCACTTGGGATTGGACTTCTCCTCGATCACCAGCTTGCCATTGTCCCAGCGCGCCTCGGCCGGCGCCTCGCAGACCGCGCCGTTGTGCTGCACGAAGCTCACTTTGCCCTTGCCCTTGTCGTCGAGCGTGTAGGAGGGCCGCAAATTCCTCTCGCCCTGGGCCGTTGCCAGGCCCGTGCGCGAGCGCCAGTCGCCTTTCAGGAAGGCGAGGTCCTGCTTCTGCTTGGCCTCGGGCGGCACCACCATCGGCTTGGGCTCGTCCTTCTTGTCCTTGTCCGGCAGGTTGGGCTGCTTGTCATCAGGGCCTTTGGCCTCGGCGCTCTTGTCGTCACGTCCCTTGTTGTCAGGACCTTTGTTGGCGTCCTTTTCGTCCGGGCCTTTGTCTTTGGCATTGGGGTCTTTGGCATTGGGGTCATTGGCATTGGGCGCCTGGGCGTTTGGACCCTTGTCCTCGGGCTTCTCGGCAATACCGACGCCGACGCCCGGCTTGTCGTCGATCGCCGGCCCGCGCTCGATCGGCGCGCCGGTCACCGTGCCCACGATCACGCCGCCCGGCCCCAATACGCCCGCCGAGCAGTTGCTGCCGCGCTGCGCAACCTCGTCGGTCAGCTTTGCCAGCTCGATCCGCAGGTTCTCATTGTCGTGGCGGAGCGTTTCGATGCGGGCTTGTTGAAGCTCCATCGGCTGGCGCACCGACATCTCGAGCGCCCGCTCGCGCGCCTCCGCCGCGAGGCGGGGCTCGATATGAGGCAGGTAAGGCCGGACCAGCCAGGCGAGGAACGCGAGCAGCAGCAGGAGCAGCAAAGCCAGCAGCAGCCACTGCCACCAGCGGGCACCGCCGACCCGACCCAGCGCCATCGCGGCCGGCGCCGATGCCATGACCGCTTCCGGGGCGACCACCGGCGGCCTGGGCGGGCTGGCGAGGAAGGCGCCGGGCAGGGCGGCGTCGGCGGAGAAGCCCCAGAAGGTCATCACCGGCTTGCCGTCGACGACGTGCAAGGTCTCTTCGCCGGGCGCCGTCAGGGCATGGCGCAAGAGCTTGGCGAAGTTGCGCTCGGCACTCGAGCGTTCGGGCGCCTCCATGCTGGCGGCGAGCGACGCCATGTCGGCGTGCAGCCGTTGAACCTTGTCGAGAATCCGGGCGCGCTCGGCATCGCCGAGATCGCTTAGCCGGCGCGCCTCGCCATCGAAGGGCGCATACCAGTCGATGCGGCGGCCTGATGGGTCGACCTGGGGAATGGCGAGGAGGTCGGCGTGCTCGCGCGACAGCCGCTGGGCGATGGCGGCGCGCAATTGTCCGGCGGCCCGCCACACCGGATCGCCCGCCATGCCGAGGGCCCGGTAGCGTTGCAGCGGGTCGCTGCTGAGGAGAGGTCCGGCCATGGGCTATTTCACCGCCCGCCGCGCGGGCAGGATATGGCGTAGGTCCATCGCGTCCCCCACATCTCTCCTGTTACGACCACGTCGACCGAATAATCCCCGGCCACCGGGTTCCAGTTGAAGCCGAAGCCGCCGCGGAAGCTGCGTGGACCGCCGGTACCGGCAATGCGCTGGCCACGGTAGTACACCTCGATGTCGTCCGGTTTGACGTAGAGGTTGTAGTTGAGGGCGACAAACCCCGGCCGATCGCCGAGATAGTGCTTGTTGCGCGTAATACCTTCGCCGCCTGAATCGCCAGACCAGTTGCAAGGCAACATGCCAGGCGGCGGGCGGTTGACCGGCGGCGCGATGTTGCGCGCCTGCTGCTGTGGCGGGGGCGGTGGAGGCGGCGGCGGAGCCTTGGCAACTATCGGCGGCGGGGCCTTGGCGACCACCGGCGGCGGCGGTTTGGGCGGCTCGATCGGCTTGCACTGCTCGACCTTCTTCTTGAGGTTGTCCTCGAGGGCGGCGAGCTCGGCCTTGAGAGTCTTGCCGTTGGACTGGACATCGTCGAGCGATGCCTTGAGGAGCGGCGTCGGATCGGGCGGCGCGGGCGGAGCGGGCGGCGCCGGCGTTTCCAGCGTCGAGACGCTGGTCGAGGGATCGACCGGCGCGCAGGCGCGCAACAGCCACGAGGTGAGCAAGATCAGGAGCAGCAGCAGGAGGCCGAAGAGCAGCGCGCCCCACCAGCGCGACCAGCCGAAGCGCGCCGGCAGGGCTGCCAACGGCGCGCTTGCCAACACGGCCGGTCCGACCGGCGGTGGCACGACGGCAGGCAGGACGGGGGCCTGCAGACTGGCGATCGCATCGGCCTCGTAGCCCCAGGCGGCGATCACCGGCTGGCCGTCGACCAGGAAGATGAAGTCGTCGGAGGGACGGCGGGTGGCGAGGCGCAGCGAACGGCCGATCAGGCGCGCCTCGTCGCTGGAATCGGAGTTGGCGAGTTGATCGCCCAGCCCGTTGATGTCCTGAAGTTGCCGGTCGACGGTGCGCAGCGCCTGAGCGCGCTCATCCTCACTGAGGTCGGCGAAGCGTCTGACCGTGCCGGCACGATTGGCGTACCAATCGATGCCGTCGCCTGCCTCGCGCAGTTGCGGCTCGGCCAGGAGATCGGCGGGGCCGACGCCCAGCCGGCGGCGGACGACCGCCAGCAACTGGCCGGCGACGGCATGCAGCGGCTCGCCGCGCACCCCCAGCGGGCGGACTCCAAGATGCGTCGTCAGTATGAGAGTCGGACCCTCTCCCATGCCTCGCAACCGGTCGGTGGGTGCTCAGCATATCAGCAGGGAATCGGACTTGTTTATGGTGGACTTGTGGCGCGCGACCCGGGCCGATGGGGCGCCGTTCGGAACTGCTCAGCCAGCGGCCGAGGCCGGCGCAAGGGCTTCAATGCCGGCAGATTGGGGGTTTTCGGGTTGATGGCCGCGCTTTTCACGGCTTTGGTCGGCCAAGAAGGAGCAGGCGCGCGCGAAAAGGTGAAAACGGTGGCGGCAGGGCCGCCTCATGGAAAATAGTGCTGGAGGGCCCTGACGGCGAGGGAGATGGGGAACAGCGCAACGGCGCTGGCGCAGAGCAAAATGAGCAGCCAGCGGCTCATTTTCTCGACGGTGGCCGCGGCACCGGAAGGCGGATGATCCGGGGCGGCAAGGGCTTCTACTTGGACGGACATGCGGGTGCTCCTGGGAACCTCGGCACCCAATTACTAGGCAGCGCAGCCATAGCTTTTCGAGGCGGCCGAGGGACGGTCGGCATAGCCCGGCCATATATGTGTGAGGGGAGTGGCCTGGCCCGGCGGGTTTACGCCGCCCGCTTGACATCAAGCGGAGCTGGGCCCTCGCCGTCGGGCGTGCTCTCCAGGATACGCGCCGAGAAGCCCCAGTCGCGCAGGCATTCGATGGCAATCTCGGCGTCGTCGCGCGGGATCTGGCGGATCCGCGCGCCTGTGGTCACGCTGCGGGACACCTGGAGCCCCAGCATTTCAGCGGCCGACTGGGCCGCGGCAGGGATGACGATATCGACGAGATCGCGCATGCGAATCTCCGCGTTGTCTCAACTGGGTTGTTCCGGACCGCGACGGCAGGTCTTGTCCGCGCAGCGCTCGCGCTCGATGCGCCATATGGGGCGGAACCCCATAGGAAATCCATTCGGAGCGGACGTGGCTTCCATCAAAAGGCCGTACGAACGCCGGTGCGAAAACGACGCTAGATTTCGATCCGGCTGCCCAGCTCGACCACCCGATTGGCGGGCAGGCGGAAGAAGTCGCCGGCATTCGAGGCCATGCGCGCCAGCGCCAGGAACACCTTCTCCTGCCAGCGCGGCAGGATCGGGCGGCTCGCCTCGACGAAGCTGTTGCGGCCGACAAAGTAGGAGGTGCGCATCGGGTCGACCGGCACGCCGCGCTCGGCGAGCGGCGCGAGATCGCGCGGCACGTCGGGCTGCTCCATGAAGCCGTAGCGCAGCACGACATGGTGCACGCCCTTGCCGAAATGCGCGACCTGGGCCCGCGCATTGGGCGGCACATAGGGCTCGTCGGGCACCTGGACGGTCAGCAGCACCACCTGTTCGTGCAGCACCTCGTTGTGCTTCAGGTTGTGCAGCAGGCAGCTGGGCGCATTGCCGGAGTAGGCCGTGAGGTAGACGGCGGTGCCCTGCGGACGGTGGACACGTCCCGGCCCGATGCTGCTCAGCAGCGACTCCATGGGCAGCGAGTTTTCCTGCTCGCGCGTTGCCACCGCCGCTCCGCCCTTCATCCAGGTCCACATGACGGTGAAGATCACCACGGCAAGCGCCAGCGGTACCCAACCACCTTGCACGAACTTCACCATGTTGGATGACATCAAGGTGGCATCGACCGCGAGGAAACTGCCGAGCACCAGGAAGGTCGGCAGCCAACCCCACTTCCAGCTGTGCAGGGCGAGCCAGATCACCAGGAGCGTGGTCACCAGCATGGTGCCGGTGACGGCAATGCCGTAGGCGGCGGCGAGATTGGTCGACGACTTGAAGCCCACGACCAGCGCCACGATGCCGACGAGTTGCATCCAGTTGATCGCCGGCACATAGATCTGCCCGAACTCGTGCGCCGAAGTGTGCATGATGCGTACGCGCGGCGTAAGGCCGAGGAGCGAGGCCTGCTGCGCCATCGAAAAGGCGCCGGAGATGGTTGCCTGCGAGGCGATGACCGCCGCCACGGTCGCCAGCACCACAAGCGGCAGGAGCGCCCAGGAAGGGGCGAGACGGAAGAACGGGTTCTCGACTGCCGTCGGATCCGCCAGAAGCAGCGCGCCTTCGCCGTAGTAGTTGGCGAGCAAGGAGGGCAGTACCAGCGCAAGCCACGCCATTCGGATGGGCTTCGGTCCGAAATGTCCCATGTCCGCATACAGCGCCTCAGCTCCGGTGACCGCTAGCGTGACGGCACCCAGCGCGACGAAGGCGACGACGCCGTGCCGTGCGGCAAAGCGGAACGCCTCCAGGGGCGACAGGGCGATCAGGACCCGCGGCATCTGGATGATCTGGTGGAGGCCCAGCACCAGGATGACGATGAACCAGACGAACATGATCGGCCCGAACCAGCGGCCGACGCCGGTGGTGCCATAATGTTGGACGGCAAAGAGGCCGATCAACACGCCAAGCGATATGGGTATCACCAATGGATCGAAGGCGGGCGTGGCGACATTCAAGCCCTCGACCGCACCCAGCACCGACACCGCCGGCGTGATCAGGCAGTCGCCATAGAACAGCGCAGCGCCCGCCATTCCGAGCATGAGATAGAATCGCCGGCGTGATTCGGGGATTTCGGCGCGGCGCGACACCAGCGCCATGAGAGCGAGGACGCCGCCCTCACCGCGGTTGTCGGCGCGCATCACCACCATCACGTACTTGAAGGTGACGACGATGATCAGCACCCAGGTGATCAGCGACAGGATGCCGACGACATCCTCATGGATGGGTTTCAGTCCAGTGTATTCGCTGAAGCACTCGTGGACGGTATAAAGCGGGCTGGTGCCGATATCGCCGAAGACGACGCCGAGAGCCGCCAGGGCCAGGCCCGCGACGCGCTTGCGGGCCCCGAGAATCGACGTTGCAGTTTCAGCCATGTGACGAGCGGACTTAACCCAAGTGCTCCGCCCGACCGGTGGCCGGGCACGGCGGGCGGGTATTGCCTTAGCCGCCCGTCCGGTCAACGAATTTTTATATAAATCCTATGTGCGCGAAAACGACGCCCTCTGATTACGGCTTTGATTCACTTGCACATTCTCATTCCGCGACAGCAGAGGCGCTTAACGGGATGGCCCCTTAGCTACTCCTTGCACCCGCTGCACGCGGGGCGGCAGGGCGACGTTTGCGTCGTGGAGCGCGGCCTCGAGAACGGGGATCGCTTCGGCCGATTGGCCATTGTGGCATTGCGCTATGGCTTGGCTGACCCTGCTGCTTGTGACCGAAAAGCCCTGGAACTTGTCGCTGAGAGCCGAGCAATACCGGTAATCGACCGCCGATTGCGCGGCCGCCGCCATCGGTAAACTGAGAGTGGCACCCGCAATCAAGCAAGTATGGAACGCCTTCATGGCTTTCCTCCTTTGCGCGGTCGACTGCGGGGTGGCGAAGATGTCCGTCGCCCCTAACCAGGCAACCGATGCAACTTCCTACGCGCCGCAAATATGCGCGTTTCGAATAT
>JBPYEF010000106.1:0-4519 GCA_051985875.1 Hyphomicrobiaceae bacterium | reverse complement strand
ACCAGGTTCTTGAAGCGAAACTCCTGGTTCATCACCAGTGCCAGCGCGAGGCCGCCGACCGCCTTCAGCACCGTTGCGGCAGTCGTGTACACGAAGGTGTTCTGCGCGACCTGCCAGAACACGGGATCGCGCGCATTGGCGACAAAATTCGCCAGTCCGATATAGGTACCGGTGCGGGCGACGGCGCGATCCTCGAGCGACAGAAATATGCCGTAGAGAAACGGGTAGCCGACGAAGGCGAACAGAAACAGCATTGGCAGCGCCACCATGGCGCAGCTGAACACCGTGCTGTCCTTGATGCGGCGCCGCCGCGGCACATGCCGTGGCAGCGCGATGTCGACGGTTTGCGACTGAAGAGCCACCGCGGCAGCCTCAGGCTTGTCCGTAGATCTGCTTCACCTGTGCGACCGCGTTCTTGATCGCGTCCTTGGTTGCAGTGCCGGAGCAGGCCTTGGCGAACATGTCGACCACCACATACTTGGCGATCACCTCGGCCTGCGGGCGGCTCACCGGCGCCGGCCATCCCGGGAGGTGGGAGGTCTCAAGCGACTCCCGATAGGGCAGGTTGCGCGGCTCGACGTTCCAAAAATCGGCATTGTCGTAGTTGTGCAGGTATGGCGCGTAGTAGCTGCCGGCCGAGTTGTACCAACCGTAGAGCTGTTTCTTGTCCATCAGCCAGCGCAGGAACGACCGCGCCGCCTCCGGATCGGTGGCGTGGGTGAACACCGAATGGCTCCATGGCAACAAAATGTGAAAACGCTTGCCGGTCGGCCCCTTGGGGTTGAGGGATTGGTCGGTGACCTTGGCGATCTCCGGGAAATCGCGCTTGGCCACCCACAGGATGCTCTCCGCGTTGTTGGTGCAGGAGATCTGCTCGCTCAGGTAGGCCTTGTTGTTGCTTGCATCATTCCAGCCGAGCACATCCTCGAGCATGGTCTTTTGGAAGAAGGTGCGCGCAAAGTCGAGGGCACGCGCGGTCTCGTCGCTGTCGAGCGCGACGGTCTTGCCGTCGGGCTCGACCTCGTGCGCCCCATAGGACCACATCAGCGGATAGATCCAGCCGTGGTTGTCGCCGAAGCCGTGGCCGAGCTCGAAGCCGAACGGGTGGCCGTTGGCCTTGAGCTTGGTGCCGGCCTCCAAAAGCTCCGCCCAGGTGTCCGGGAACTTCTCGAACCCGACCTCCTTGAACCAGTCGGTGCGCCAGTTCATCAGCTGGCCGATGTTGCCAAAGGGTATGGCCTTCCACTTGCCGTTGACGACGCAGGCTTCCTTGGCATTTTCGTGCCAGCCACCCTGCTCCTTGCCGATCGCCTCGGCGAGGTCCGTTAGATCGACGTACTTCTCGTCGTAGAGGAAGGGCCAGTTGAAGTTATTGAGCAGCACATCCGCGCCCGACCCAGTCTCCAATATCGCGGTAACGCGCGTTTGCAGGGTACCGACGCTGGTCAGCTCGTAGGTGACCTTGATCCCCGTCTCCTTCTCGTAGGCGGGCGCCAGCGTCTTCTGGAAGTACTGGTCGAAAGCGGCGATGAACGAGCTGTCGTGCAGGAAGGTGAGCGACTTGGTCGCCGCTTGCCCGCGCGGGGCGCCGACCGCGGAGCCGACGGCCGTCGCTGCGGCAAGGCGCAGGAAGTCCCGCCGTGACGTCGGACTGGCGCTAGCGTGCTTGTCGGTCATTGGTAACCTCCCTTGCCGTCTTGCGGAAACGCCGCTTGTATTCTTGCCTGCCTATGCGTCCGCTGCGCCATGGAACGATATTCCGAGGGCTGACGCCCTGCCTCCCGCGCCAACGGTTCGCATGCTCGTCGGGCCTGCTACTATGTCCCCTTCGGGGCGGCAAATCCAGCCGCCCGTCCGGGCCAGAGGCGCGGCGATTGCCCGCTGCCGCGGGGGAAGCACGGGGAGCGCGCAGGTAAACCGCCCACGCCAAAGCGCGGCGCGGCGGCCGCCAACTCCCGAGGACATGCCTCCAGGCTAATTGTCGAGGATACCGCCGAGGATATTGGAGAGGATACTACCGAGGATTCGCGCGGCCGATCGCGCCGCGGGCCCGGGCCACGCGCCCCAAGGCGGCGGGAAGAGACGCCCGAGGATATGGCAAAACGCTTGGATCGCGCGCGGCGGCTAGACCCGCTCGAGGTCGCGGGTGTGCTCGGGGGTGGGGACGAGCAGCTTTTTGAACACCTCGATGCTGGTCGTGCGCACCGGCCGGAAGCGCCGGCTGTCGAAGGCGGGCTCGACAAAGCCGCGCGAGAAATGCCCGCGCGGGTTGACGAACTCCTCAAAGCAGAAGCCGATGAGTTCGCCGGCCTCGCAGATGCTGCGGATCGTGTAAATCGAGCCGCGCTTCGGGAAAATGCGCACGACGCTGCGCCAAATCGGCTCCTTGGAAAAATCGACGCACACGCAAACGACGCGCTGCCCAACGTAGAAGTTCATACCCCACTCCTCGGCTGATCGGCGCCGAGTAGCCGGCAATAGCGGCCAGAATTTGGTGGCATAGGGAGGATTGCATGGCGCCTGGGCGGATGGCTGCGCGCTCGCCCGTGCAACCGGCAAGCGTCTCCCTCAGCGCGACAGCCGTTCGGGATCGGCGCCGGGGTCGGTCGCCGCGCGCAGCGCAAACCCGGCCGGGCGTCCCGAACGCCGCGCGGCCTCGGCAGGGGGCAGATGCTCATCCCAGCACCGGGCGTCGTAGCGCATGCCCGTGATGGCGTCGGCCTCCCCCGAGACGACGAACAGCAAAGGTGCCACCATGGCCTCGGGTTCGACCAGCGGGGCGATCCGCCCCTCGCGGCTCGCCTGTCGCATCTCCTCGGCGATGCCGAGAGTATTGGCGCCCGCTCCGGGGTTGACGATGTTGACGGTCACGCCGCTGCCCGCGAGCTCCTTGGCCCACACCTCCGTCGCCATCTCCAACGCCGCCTTGGATGGACCGTAGGGGGAAAATCCGGCGCGGTGCATCGTATCCAGCATGGTCGTCACGTTAACGATCCGGCCCCAGCCTTGCGCGACCATGATGGGCGCGACCCGCCGCGCGAGCTTGTCGCCGGCGCCGTAGTTGGTGTCCATGACATTCTGCACGACCTCATCGCTCGCCTCCCAGAACTTCGGCGGCGCCGGGCGCTGGTAGAGGTCGGGGCAGATGTAGGTCAGGGTGAGGCCGGCATTGTTGACAAGGACGTGCACTCCGCCCTGCGCCTGCGCGGTGCGCACCACCCGGTCGCAGTCGGAGGAGGAGCGCAGGTCGGCGGCGAGCGGCAGAATGCGGCCGGGAAGGGCGTCCGCGGCCGCGAGGTCGGAGAAGTCAGAGGTGATGTGTGCGGGGCCGACCACCGTCGCCCCCGCACGCGCCAGGCCGAGGGCCATCGCCCGCCCGAGGCCGCGCCCGGCGCCGGTGACGATGGCAACCCGCCCGCTGAGGCTCGCATCCGGCATGGCCTGCTCCTCTCCGCTTCAGGCGACGGGCACCGCGTCGACCCGCCCCTCCTGCTCCTCCCGGAACGCCGGCATGATCTCCTCGGCGAACGTGCGCAGGGCATCGATCGAGCCCGTCGGGTCGACGAGCAGCACGTAGTCAACCCCTCCCGCCTCGAGTTTTTTCAGCCGGGCGATGATCTCATCGGGGGTGCCGAGGAGGGCCGCATCCTCGCGTGCGATCCCCGCTTCCGCGTGCGTGGGTATGTTCTGGTAGCGCTCCGATCCAGGGCCGCGCGCGAGCCCGCCGATCGCCTTCAGCACCTTGGTGCGCAACGCGTAGGCCGCCTCACGTTCTGCCTCGCTGCGCACGATCTGCAAGGCGCGGCACACGCCGATTTGGCCGGGCCTATACCGCTTGCCCAACGTCTCGAGCTCTTCGCGGTAGGCGGCCACGCGGGCGATGATCAGCTCGATCGGGGCGATCTGATCGAGCAGCAGATTGAAGCCCTCGCGCGCGGCCCGGCGGATCAGCTCGGGGCTGCCCGCGCCCATCCACAGGGGCGGATGCGGCTGCTGTACCGGACGCGGCTCGACGATGACGTTTTCGAAGTGCCAGCGCTCCCCGTGGTGCGAAAAGCGCTCACCACCGGCCCAGGCCTTGCGCAGCACGGTGAGCGCCTCGTCGAAGCGCGCGCCCGCCTCCTCGATCGGAATGCAAAACCCGGAAAACTCCGGCGGCCGGTAGCCCTTGCCAACCCCGAAATCGAAGCGCCCGTTGGAAACCACATCGAGGGTCGCCACCTGTTCGGCGAGCAACACCGGATTGTGCCAGGGCAGGACGACGACGGCGGTTCCGAGCCGTATGCGCGTGGTCCGACCGGCGAGGTAGCTCAGGAAATTGAGGGAGGCGGAGAGCTGCCCGACGCCCGTGAAGTGGTGCTCGACCACGAACACGCTGTGATAGCCGAGGGTCTCGGCGGCGAGCACGTAGTCGATGTACTTGCGGTATCCGAGGCTATCGCCGACCGCACCCTCGCCGGCCGACTTGGCCCCGCCAAACAGACCGAACTTCATCTCGGCTCTCCCATGTCACGCTCAC
>JBPYEF010000105.1:0-6123 GCA_051985875.1 Hyphomicrobiaceae bacterium | reverse complement strand
GAAGGTGAAGGAAGAGCAGAAGGTCGCCGCCCTCGTCACCGGCTCCAAGATCTGCCAGCGGCGACTGAAGGCGATCATGAAGGCGTGCGTCAACTGCGAGGCGGAGGCAGAGGGCTGCTTCGACGCGACGAAGAACCCCGCCCTCAAGCGCGCGATCCTCGAGGCGCGCCGCGACCTCGTGCCCGACAACTACATCCGCCGCGTCATCCAGTTTGCCCGGCAAGGCTACAAGGACATGGAGTTTGCCGCCTACGACACCGACTGGGACAGCGAGGCCTACCTGACGGTCTCGGGCCAGAACTCCAACAACTCCGTGCGCGTGGCGGACGCCTTCCTGAGGGCCGTCGAAGAGGATGCGGACTGGGGACTCACGGCGCGGCTGACGGGCCGCACGGTCAAGACGCTGAAGGCGCGCGAGCTGTGGGAGCGAATCGGCCATGCGGCCTGGGCGTCCGCCGATCCGGGCATCCAATTCCACACGACGATCAACGATTGGCACACCTGCCCGCAATCGGGCCCGATCCGCGCATCCAATCCGTGCTCGGAATACATGTTCCTCGACGACACCGCCTGCAATCTCGCGTCGCTCAACCTGGTGATGTTTCGCACCGCACAGAAGCGCTTCGACGTCGCCGCCTTCGAGCATGCCTGCCGCCTGATGACCATCGCCCTCGAGATCTCCGTGCTGATGGCGCAATTCCCGTCGCGGAAAATCGCCGAGCTCAGCTACCGCTATCGTACGCTCGGCCTCGGCTTCGCCAACATCGGCGGCCTGCTGATGGGCTCCGGACTGGCCTACGACAGCCCGCAGGGGCGCGCCATCTGCGGGGCCATCTCGGCGCTGATGACGGGCGTCGCCTATGCGACCTCCGCGGAGATGGCGCACGAGCTCGGCGCCTTTCCCGGCTATGCGCCCAACGCCGCGGACATGTTGCGCGTCATCCGCAACCACCGTCGCGCCGCCTACGGTCTGAGTGAAGGCTACGAGAAGCTCGCAACGCCGCCCGTCCCGCTCGATGCCACGGCCTGCGAGGATACCGAGCTCGTCGCCGCCGCACGCCGCGCGTGGGACAGCGCCATTGCCCTCGGCCAGGAGCACGGCTTTCGCAATGCGCAGGCGACCGTCATCGCGCCGACCGGGACCATCGGCCTCGTCATGGATTGCGATACCACGGGCATCGAGCCCGACTTCGCGCTGGTGAAGTTCAAGAAGCTGGCGGGTGGGGGGTATTTCAAGATCATCAACCGTGCCGTGCCGGAGGCGCTGCGCAGCCTCGGCTACGACGATCGGCAAATCGCGGAAATCGAGGCCTATGCGGTCGGCCATGGCAGCCTGGCCGATGCCCCGGCGATCAATCACGCATCGCTGCGGACCAAGGGCTTTAGCGATGCGCTGCTCGCCAAGATCGACGCGGCGGTGCATACGGCATTCGACATCAAGTTCGTCTTCAACCGCTGGACGCTCGGCGAGGAATTCGTGACCAAGACGCTGGGGCTCAGTGCGGAAGCGCTCGCCGATCCGGCGTTCGACTTGCTGGCGCACCTCGGCTACTCGAAGAAGGACATCGAAGCCGCCAACGAGCACGCCTGCGGGGCGATGACGCTCGAGGGTGCGCCCCACCTCGACGCCCAGCACCTGCCGGTGTTCGACTGCGCCAATCCCTGCGGACGCAAGGGTACGCGCTCGCTGTCGGCGGCCAGCCACATCCGCATGATGGCCGCCAGCCAACCGTTCATCTCGGGAGCGATCTCGAAGACGATCAACATGCCAAACGAGGCGACGGTCGAGGATTGCAAGCAGGCCTACACGCTCTCCTGGCGCCTGGCGCTCAAGGCCAACGCGCTCTATCGCGACGGCTCCAAGCTCTCCCAGCCGCTCCATGCCCAGCTGCTGGCGGAGGAGGAGGAGGAACAGGCGGAAGTCGCCGAGCAGCTCGCCTCCGACAAACCGATGGCGGCGCGCGCGGCGACGGCGGCGGAGCGCATCGTCGAGCGCATCGTCGAACGGCGCCGCGAGCGCGAGAAGCTTCCAAACCGGCGCAAGAGCTACACGCAGAAGGCGACCGTCGGCGGGCACAAGGTGTACCTGCACACGGGCGAGTACGAAGACGGGCGGCTCGGCGAGATCTTCATTGACATGCACAAGGAGGGTGCGGCCTTCCGTTCGCTGATGAACAACTTCGCTATCGCGATTTCGCTCGGCCTGCAGTACGGGGTGCCGCTCGAGGAGTTCGTCGATGCCTTCACCTTCACCCGTTTCGAGCCGGCCGGCCTGGTACAGGGCAACGACACCATCAAGAACGCCACGTCGATTCTCGACTACATATTCCGCGAACTTGCGGTCTCCTATCTCGGGCGCAACGATCTTGCCCATGTCGACTTGAGCGAGGTTGCCAACACCGGGCTGGGCTCGAGCGATGCGGAGCTCGTTGAGGAAAGCGCTCCCCCCGCCGCCGCCCGCTTCCTCTCGCGCGGGCTGCTGCGCGGACAGGAGAGCCGGATGTTTGCATTGCACTCCTCCACCGCCGTGGCGCTCGATACGCGCGCCGCCCAGGCGCAAGGTCCCGTGGCCTCCCTGCAGCAGGAGGTGACGACGGCGTTCGCCAAGCCGCAGCGAGCCCGCATGGAGGCGGCGGTCGGCGAACTCGCCGCCCTGCAGCAGGAGCTCGCGCACGGGCTAGCCAGGGCGAAGCCGCCCACCGCCGACGCTGGCGAATCCGGGCGCCGCGGCGGCGGGGACGTGAGCCGCCGCGCGGAGGCGAAGATCCGGGGGTACGAGGGCGAAAGCTGCCGCGACTGTGGCAATTTCACGCTCGTGCGCAACGGCACGTGTCTCAAATGCGACACCTGTGGTGGAACGAGCGGATGCAGCTGAGCCGTGCGCTCGCTTGGGCGGGGGGCTGGCGGTTTCCCTGGCTTGGTCGTGAAGTTCCCCGCGACCGCAGCCCTCGGCTGTTGCATCGCCTGATGCACTGGCGCAATTGACTCCCGCCAACCCGCCACTTAAGCAGATGGCGCGACTCCGCAGGGTAATGCGGCGTCGCTGCCTCGAGGTCCAAGCCGAGCGGCGTGCCCCGGCTGGAGCGAGTTTGAGCGAGGCAAAGCGATGGGCATGCCGTGGGGTAATGGGTAGAGCCGGGTAATGCGCGCGAGGCCCGAGGTGCGCCAGCGGACGCACAGAGGGTGTGAGCGCCAGAGAGAAGAGCCAGAAGCCGAACAAAGCGCCCCAGAAGCGCCGGAGGCCAAACAAAGCAAACGCCGCACAAACAAGGCGGCAGATGGCGCACCATCAGCGTGCGCGACAAGCGTGCAGGTTGAATTCGCAGTTCGGATCTCTCTTGAGGGCAGGTCATGGAACTCTCGAATTACGAACTCATCCGCTATCCGTCCGGTCAACTCACCCTCACCCGCATAGCCCTCAACGCGCAGGGCAAGCCGTCCTCGGGCACCCGCGACGTCGTTGCGGTGTTCACCAACGAGGCCGACGCGCAACGCGCGCTGGAGCGCCTCGCGGGTACCGGTAAGGCGCGCCAGGCAGTCTAGGCGGACCCCAGGGCGGACCCCAGGGCGTCGCCGAGGCGTCTCCGCGCGAAACGGTGTGCGTTGCGCTTTCAAGCGTGGTGCGCCTGAGCGTGGCGCCGTGCGTTCCCTGGGCGCGGCACTATCTTTCGCGCCAGCGCGAGAAGCACGGCGCCGACGATCGGCCGGGCCGATTGCGCGGGCTGGCAGCGGGCGAAAGCGCCACAGCGCGGGTGTGCGACCCCGCACTGGAAAAGGCTGCGCAAGCATTGGCCAAAAGCGCGCGAATCAGGTTTGGCTAGCCAGCAACGTGCCCGTTCGCCGCTGGTGTGCCGCCGCGGGCCTGCGCTGACCAGGACGGCCACGATGACCCTGTCTGCCCCCGACCACCCCGGTGTCTACCTGCTGACCGACCATCTCGACGCGGCCCTCGCCCTGGGCGAGGACCTGCTCACCGAGCGGTTTGCGCTGATCGATGCCGTGGAGGTGCCGACGCGCAGCCAACTGCTGCGCCACAATCGTGCCCTGCAACAATTTCTGGCCGGCGTGCATGGCGTCGAGCTCGCCATGACGGCGCGGCTGCTGGAGGGGCGCAAGCGCGCGCAAGAGCTCAAGCGCCGGGAAGGGCGGCTGCGCCCGATCATCGCCCTTTTCGTCGCCGGCACGGCAGCCCTGGTCGACGCCGCGGCGGAACTGGGCGACACCAGCGCGCGCGACTTTGAAACGGGGGACACGACCTGCAGTTTCCTGCGCAGCCGCAACCTGATTGCCCCGGACGCGGCGGGTTTAGAGCGGCTCACCGAGCTCGTGGTAAGCGAGGACTACTTGGTAGCGGGTCGCATCCGCCTCGGCGCCGTGCTCGATCTGATCGCCAGCATGCTCGACACGCTCGACAACCTATTCGAGCTCTACCCCGAGGAGGCGGCGGGTAGGGCGCGCATCCAATCCCAGCGCCCACTGCTGCCGCACGGGCCCCAGCACGTCGGATGAGATCCGGCCGCGCGCCGCCACTGCGCAAAACGCAAGACATGTGCAATCCGTCTCGCGGCCGGCCGAAGGCCGGCCTGAGACTTACAGCCAGCCTCGCGCGGCGAGCTGTGCCCTGAGCTCGGCGTCGGCCGCGGCCAGCCGCTCGGGATCGGTCGAGCGCAGCACCAGCTGAGTGCCGGGCTTGCCGTCGCGCATGAAGGGATAGCTCCCCATGGGCACGTCCGGGTAGCGCTGCTGCAGCTCGCCGAACATCTGCGCGATCTCGCCCTCCGGGCGGTGCAGGTCGAGTGCGCTCGAGAGCATCTTCCTGCCGGTCTTCAAGAACCTGGTCGCCGCCTCGAGCATGACGTGCATGATGTTGGGGATGCCGGCCATGACGATGACGTTGCCGAGCATGAAGCCCGGCGCAATCGATACCGAGTTCTCGACCAGCTCGGCGCCGAAGGGGATGCGGGCCATGCGCAGGCGCGCCGGGGTCAGCTCCACCCCTCGACGCGCGAAGTGGGCCTTCATCGGCGCCAACGCCCGCTCGTCGACGTCGATGCCGACGCCGAACGCCTTGGCGACACAGTCGGCCGTAATATCATCGTGCGTAGGGCCGATGCCACCCGTGGTGAAGACGTAATTGTAGCGCTCGCGCAGCGTGTTGACCGCTGCGACGATGGCAGGCTCGTCGTCGGCGACGATGCGCACCTCCTTCAGCTGGATGCCGATGGCGGTCAGGTGATCGGCGATGTGGCCGATGTTCTTGTCCTTGGTGCGGCCGGAGAGGATTTCATCGCCGATCACCAAAAGCGCTGCGGTGACGATGCCATCCGCCGCCTTGCCAGCCCCGTCGCCCATCGGCGTGCTCCTCAAGCCCTTGCCGCGAGGACCGCGCGATCCTCGCCAGTGATCGCCGCATACACAGCGCGCATTCGCTGCGTCACGACCTCGCGCGTGAAGCCTTTCTGGTAGTCCGCCAAGCCGTGCCGGATCAAGCGCGCTCTCAACCCGGCATCCCCGATCACGCGCCCGATGGCCGTGGCCAGCGCGCCGGCATCATCGATGGGCGTCAGCAGGCCATTTTCGCCATCCCTGAGCAGAGCCGATGGGCCCTGGCTGGCGGCCGCGACCAGCGGCCTTCCCGCCGCCCAGGCTTCCAGCATCACCGTGCCGAAGGGTTCCCAGCGCGAGGGCAGCACGCAGATGTCTGCCGCCCTTAGCAGGGCGCCGCGATCCATGCGCCAGCCGAGCCAGCGCACGCGCTCCGCGACACCGAGCGCGCGCGCCAGCGCGCGCAACTCTTGGGCGAGCGGCCCATCGCCGGCGAGCCAGGCGACGCACTGCGGCAGCTCGGTCAACGCGCGCAGCAGCACGTCGAGGCCTTTTTTCTGATGCAGGCGCGACAGGGCAAGCAGCACGGTGGCGCCTTCGGGGGTGGCGAGCGCCGCGCGGTCGACCGGCGGGCCGGCCTCCAGCGTCGGAAAGGTCGGCACGTAGTGGCTGCGCGCAGCTGGCACACCGTGCCCCACCAGGTGGGCGACGATGCCCGGAGTGACGCCGATGAAATGGCTGCAGTGGGCAAACCGCGTCGGGTCATAGTAGCCGCCGAGCCAGCCGATCACTGGTACC
>JBPYEF010000104.1:0-5307 GCA_051985875.1 Hyphomicrobiaceae bacterium | reverse complement strand
GGCAGGGAGGCCCGCGTTCAGAGCAACCTTGGTGAAATCCGCAATCGCGCGCATCTCGGTACCTCGGTGTAACAGCGCGGATTCTAGTGATTTGCCCCAGCGAGCGCCAGCCTCTAGCGCCAGCTGCGCTTCAACGGGCGGCGATCGTCGCGTGCGGCGAGGGCCCAGGTGAGACCCCGCGCACAGCGTCCCCGCTCGGGCCGTGAGCGGCTCGGAGGCCGCGCGAGCCGCGTCAAGCGTCCGCCGGCAACGGCCCGCAAGGCAATTCGCGCGCTGGGGCGCGATCGGACGACGCGCGCCGCACCTGAAGGCAACCCCGCACACGGCGCGCGTGCAGATGGTATCGCACGCCGATATCAACGCCGCGGCATGACCCCCGTTCGACGCCCCGCGCAGCCCCGGACCATCGGGAGGTCGGCGGCGACGAACGCCGGCAGCATTGGGTGCAGCACCGACCCGGCCGCGGCTCGCTGCGCGGCGTTCGCCGGCGCCCGGGAGGACAGGGCTATTGTTTCACCAGCGGACATCCACCCTGGTCGAGCGGTCTCCAGGCCTCCTCGGCAGGAATGGTCGCCAGCTGCTTGTAGTAGTCCCAGGGCGCCTTGCTTTCTTCGGGCTTTTTCACTTCGAAGAGGTACATCGGATGTATCTTGCGCCCGTCGATCCGCACGCTGCCTTTACCCATCAGCTTGTCGTCCGTGGGCAACTCCTTCATTTTGGCGATGACCGCTTTGCCGTCGCTCGCGCTACCCAGGGCCTCCACGGCGCGCAGATAATGGATGATGGAAGAGTACACGCCGACAACGGTATAGGTCACCATCCGCCCATTGGCCGCGAGGTACTCCTTGCCGAAGGCACGGTTGGTATCGTTCTGGTCCCAGTACCAAGGCGCCGTGAAGACCAAACCTTGCGCCGTATTCAATCCCAGCGAATGGATGTCGGTGATGAAGATCAGCAGACCGGCGAGCCTTTGGCCGCCCTGGACAATGCCGAATTCGGAAGCTTGCTTGATCGCGTTGATGGTATCACCGCCCGCGTTGGCCAAGCCGATGATCTTGGCCTTGGACGCTTGCGCCTGCAGCAAGAAGGAGGAGAAGTCCTGGCCCGGGAAGGGATGGCGAACCTTGCCGAGCACTTTCCCGCCGCTCTTCAGCACGACGGCCTCCGTGTCGCGCTCCAGTGCATGGCCGAAGGCATAATCGGCCGTTACAAAAAACCAGGTGTCTCCACCCTGTTTCACCAGCGCATTGGCCGTGCCATTGGCGAGGGCCCAGGTATCATAGATCCAATGCACGGTGTTGGGCGAACACGCCTTGCCCGTGAGATCTGAGGTTGCCGGCCCGACGGCAAGGAACACCTTGTTCTTCTGGCGGGTGATTTCATTGACGGCGAGCGCTACCGAGGATGTCGGGACATCAGCGATTGCGTCGACCTTGTCGACGTCGAACCATTGCCGCGCGATGTTGGAGCCGACGTCCGGCTTGTTGAGGTGGTCTGCGGCGATGATCTCGACCTTCATCCCCTTGGCAGCGGCGCCGAAGTCCTCGACGGCCTTCTTGGCAGCCCATACCGAACCCATCCCGGCAATGTCCGAGTAGAGCCCTGATTGATCGTTCAGTACTCCGATTTTGATGGGGTCTCCCCGATACTGCGCGCTTGCGGGAGCGACGCCCAACACCACAAGAAGTAATGCGCCGAGGGAAGTCCACCACCTGCGCATGCCCGACCTCGCTGTTGCCGATATGACGATCGCGCATCAAACTATGCGCGATGTCCAGCGATGACAAGGCAGCGTCGGCGGAGCGGCAGGCGTTTGGAAGCGGCCGCCGCAGGCAACGGGAGCAGACGCTGGGTCGTGCCGCGCGGACGCCATGCGCAGGGGCGGAGGTCAGACGCATGCTGCTGCGCAGCGTTGTTGCACGCGGGGCTCCTCGCTGCGCTCGGGGCGTGCTTAGCACACGCTGCCGAAGAGCGCCCAGCCGGAGGTCGCAGCAGCGCGCTCGCTGCCGCCCAGCGTCTGTGCGGAACGGCAGGAGCAGGGCTCGCCATGGCGCTTGCCCACCCCCTCGCCGAACGCCGCCGGCTGGACTACAAAGTGCACCCAACCGGTCGCCAACGTCGAGACAATGACCGGACCGCTCACGGGGGGATTCCATGACCAATTCTGTCAATGCCGGGGCGCGCCTCGATCGGCTGCCGATCAGCCGCTTTCACCACCGCATCTTCTGGCTGGTCGGGGCCGGGATGTTCTTCGACGGCTACGATCTGTACGTCGCTGGACCCGTGCTCGCAGCGACCATCAGCAGCGGGTTCTCGTCCCTTGCACAAAACCTGCAATTCATCTCCTTGACCTTTGTCGGGATGACGATCGGGGCGTTCGTCACGGGCTTTCTCGGCGACTGGTTCGGCCGCCGGTTCACCTATCAGGTCAACCTGCTGATATTCGGGCTGGCGGCGCTGGCGGCGGCATTTGCCCAGAACATGGAACAGCTCATCGCCTGCCGGTTCGTGCAGGGGCTCGGCCTCGGCGCCGAGATCGTCGTTGGCTATTCGACCTTGACCGAGTTCGTACCGCCTAGGTCGCGCGGCCGTTGGCTTGCCTTCATGGCGCTGCTGGTGGTGTCGGGCTTTCCGGTGACGTCGCTGCTCGCCTACCTGATCATTCCGAGCTTTGGATGGCGGCCGATGTTCGTCATTGCCGGCGTCGGCTCGCTGAGCGTGTGGTATCTGCGCAAGGCGCTCCCCGAATCGCCGCGCTGGCTGGAAGCAAAACATCGCAGCGAGGAAGCCGAGGCGCTGCTCACGGCGATCGAGAAGGAGGCCGCTGGCACCGGCACGCTTCCACCACCGGCTCCGGCCCCCGCCGTCAGATCGGTCGGCGCCGCTGCGCTGCTGCAGTCGCCGCTGCTGCAGCGCATGCTGCTCGGCAGCTGGGTGCTGATCACCATCAACACGCTGATCTTCGGGTTCGTGATCTTTCTGCCGCAGTTCTTCCTGCGCCAGGGTCTCACCATAACCCAGTCGCTCGGCTACACGCTGGTACTCGCCAGCGCCTCGTTGGTCGGATGCGCCGTCGGTGCGTTCGCCGCCGATTTGATCGGCCGGCGCTGGAGCATTATCGGCGCTTCGCTGGTGACCATCGCCGCGGGATGGATGTACGCCAGCTCCAATGCCGCATCCAACCCGACGGTGGTGCTGAGTATCGGCTTCGTGCTGATCGTCGCGATCTATGTACAAACCGCGATACTGTTTGGCGTCTACACGCCCGAATTGTTCCCGACGGAAGTTCGGCTGCGGGCCAACGGCATCTGCAACATGTTCGGCAGGCTGGCGACGGTGTTCTCGCCCTTTGCCGTCGGCCACCTGATGCAGACCTACCAGCTTCCCGGCGTCGTCGGGCTGATGATCGTTTTGCTGGTCGTGCAGATCGCAGCCGTGTGGATGTGGGGGGTCGAGCCGCGCCAGCGCGCGCTCGAGGACTTTGCCCTCGCGCCCCGTTCCACCTAGGGCATGCCACGCCGACCGCCGGTTGCCCGACGGCGAGCCCAATGGCTACGCCGCAGCCCCGCGTTGGCGCAAGCTGCATCGGCGGCGCGCCCACTCCCCGGTTGTCGCGCTCCGCGCCGTTCGCCGCGGTGCGTTCCGGCAGTAGGGATTTGCGCATCTCACACTTGGCCGTCCCCTGCCAGCGTGCACCCTGCTCAAAACACGGCATCTGAACGCGAAGCAACCCGAGGCCAAATGCGCCGCCACCGCGGCCCACGTCCGGCGGCGGTGGTGAGATGCGCCAGCCCTGCCGGCATTGCCGCGCACGCCCGCTCCGGCGCCTTCTCAGCTCACGCATCACCCGTCTGGAGCGCCCGCCCGTCCATGCCCACGGCCGGCAGGCGCAAGTGCGTAAGGATGCTAGGCGCCAAATCGATCGGCGATGTTGGTGCCTCCGAGCGCGTACCGGGCGCGAACCCGGGCCCGTCGATCATCAGGAACGGCATCTGCTCGTAGCGCGCCAGGCCGCCGTGCTGGCCACAGCCAAAATGGTCGGCCTTGCCGCCCGCCGGCCGCGCCTCGACGCTTCGGCCGCGAATTCCGTATGCGTTCGGCTCGTCATCGGATTTGAGCGAGACGGCAAATGCCAAGCCCTGGGTTGGGCTCTGCCCTACGCCAGCGAGCTCGTCTGCTTCGACCACGCGATCGACCCAATCGCGCGTCCTGAGAAAATCGGCAATTGCGCCAAGTCTGTTGCTCTGATGCGGATGCACGTAGACCAATGCAGACGTGCCGCTCGTGGCCGTGACCACGTCACCCGACCCGCGCGAGGCCTTCAGACCCGCACCCACCAGCTCCGCCTCGAGGTCGACGACGCGGGACACGGTTTGATGCCCGTGATCCGAGCAAAGGATGAACAGAACCTCATCGCCCGCGTCGCGCAGGCGGTCGACGGCCTCGAGGGCGCGTGCGGCATTGGCGTCGACCTGCCTCAGGGCGGCGATGTGCTCCGGCGATCCGAGCGGATGCAGATGTTGCGTTGCGTCCGGTTCACCCATCCAAAGCTGAGCCAGCGCCGGCCGGCGCTGGAACAGAACTTCGTCGATGAACCGGTTGGTCATGGCGCGCTCGCCTGCCGCATCCTGTCGAATATCCAAAGCCAAAGGTGGTTCGAGCCGCGTGCGGCCGGGGCCGTACGAGCCGGCGCGATGGTAGACATAGCCATGTCCGTCGGGATCGTGGGCGTATGCGGCGCCCGGCGAAACGTTTGAAAACATGATCGCGCCGCCGTTGTGCTGCAACCGCGCGGCCAATGTCGGTTCGCCCAGGGCCCTGCCCGTAACACGGCGCTTGTGCTGGAGGAAGTCGGGATGACCTGCGTCGTGGTGCACAAGGCGCCCGTCCTCGAGCAGGGCCAGCGCATTGCCCTGCAGCTCATGGCGCGCAGGCACACACCCGGTGGCATACGACGCCGATACGACGCGAGTAGCCGAGGGAAACATCGAACGATGCGCGGCAAACACCCGCGCGCGGTCGGAAAAACGCGCCAGGTGCGGCGTGTGTCCCGCATCGATCAGATCACGGCGCATGCCATCGAGAACGACAACCACCACGCGACGCACTAGGGATGCTCCCCGCTGTTATCGCCAAGCATGCTTCGATCCGCGTTTTGCCTCAGGCAATCGGCGTGCCGATGCGCCGCCTCGCGCGCGCATTCGCCCGCCTCCTGAAGCTCACGCGCTCGGGCCCGCCGACCCGCCGCCCCCTGCCGTACTCTGCTGCGACTGCGCCTTTGCCCGCATGATGCGACGCCGTTCCAGG
>JBPYEF010000103.1:0-4490 GCA_051985875.1 Hyphomicrobiaceae bacterium | reverse complement strand
GGGGCGCCCGCGCATGGCGTGTAACTCCCCTGTTTAACTCCCCTTTTTAACTCCCCTTTTTAACTCCCCTGGCTGGCGCCGCATTGCTATGGTCACGGCGGGGGTGCTTACCCAATGCCTGCTGAAGCGCAGCTGAACGCGCCGTTGGCGGTTCGGTCATCCGGTAGCGCGCGGCCATGGCGCCATGGCCAGCCGCGCTCGGGCGGTGAGCGGAGCAGCCGGCCGGCACCCCGCGGAGAGGTGTCCCCCGGTGCACGACGCGCCCCAGCAGGTCATGGGTTCCATGGGTTCGGCGGCTGCGGCTGACGCGGCGGTATGCTTTCGCGCCGTGAGGATCGATTTCCCCCTATCCGATGGCGCCCACTACACCGCCGTTTCGCGCACCGAGTTGACCCTCGGCGCCGGTGAATTCGTGGCCATCGTCGGCCCGACCGGCTGCGGCAAGACCACGCTGCTCAACGCCGCCGCCGGGCTGCTGGCCCCGGCCGCGGGCGAGGTCTGCATCTTCGGTACGCGGCTCAAAGGCCTTAATCGCCGCGCCGGATACCTGTTCCAGCAGGATGCGGTGATGCCCTGGAAGACTGCGCGCGAGAACGTGGCCATCGGCCTCGAAGTGGCGGGCGTCGGGCGCGGCGAGGCGCGGCAGAGGGCGCAGGAGTGGCTGCGCCGCGTAGGACTGGCGGCGTTCGCCGACCGCTATCCGCATCAGCTGTCGGGCGGCCAACGCAAGCGGGTTGGGCTCGCCCAGGTGCTGATCCGCAATCCACCGATCCTGCTGATGGACGAGCCGTTCGGACCGCTCGATGCGCAGACGCGCCAGGTCATGGGTAGCCTGCTGATGCAGCTGTGGGCCGCCGACCGCAAGGCCGTGCTGTTCGTCACCCACGATCTGGAGGAGGCGATTGCGCTCGCCGATCGCGTGCTGATCATGTCGGCGGGCCCGGCGGCGCAAATCATCGGCGACCACCGCATCGACCTCGAGCGCCCGCGCGATGCCGCCGAGGTGCGTCTGCAGGCGCGCTTTCACGCGCTGCACCAGGCGATTTGGGGCCAGCTGCGCAGCGAGGTCCTCAAGGCCTACGGGGGAGCCGCGCCATGAGGATCACGCGTGGCAAGCTGCTGCTGCTGCAGGCGCTGGTGGGGGCCGCGGCCGTCGGCGTGTGGCACGTTGGCTCGAGCGTGCCGATCGGCGGCGCGTATCTGCTGCCCAAGTTCTTCTTCTCGACCCCGGCGGACGTGGGGCTGCGCATCTGGACGCTGTTTTACGAAGGCACCAGCAAGCTCGTCACCTGCGGCGAGCCGATGGAGTTCGGGCGCCTGCTCAGCATTTCCGAGCCGTGCTTCGGCAAGACCATTTGGCAGCACCTGCTGATCACCTTGATCGAGGGCGTGCTGGCGTTCGCCATCGGCGCGGCGCTGGGCGTGCTGATCGGCTTCTGGCTGGCACGCCATCCGCTGTTGTCGGCGATCTGCGACCCCTACATCAAGATGCTGAACGCGCTGCCGCGCGTGGTGCTGGCGCCGATCTTCCTGCTGTGGCTCGGTCTCGGTATCTGGTCGAAGGTCGCCCTGGGCGTGACGCTGGTGTTCTTCATCGTGTTCTTCAACGTGTACGAGGGCGTGAAGGAAGTGAGCCCCGTGGTGCTCGCCAATGCCCGCATGCTCGCAATGAGCGAGCGCCAGCTCTTTCGTCACGTGTACTGGCCCTCCGCCCTATCGTGGATGTTCTCCTCGCTGCACACCTCGGTCGGCTTTGCCATCATCGGCGCGGTCGTCGGCGAGTACCTCGGCTCGGCCGCCGGTCTCGGCTACTTGATCCAGCAGGCGGAAGGAACATTCGACACGACCGGGGTGTTTGCCGGAATTGTGATTCTCGCCGCCTTCGTGGTGCTGATCGATTATTGCGTGACGCTGATCGAACGTCGGCTGCTGGTGTGGCGCCCCGCCGCCGGCCGCATCTGAGAAGGGGCGACGGAGGAGAAGAATGCACGTTGTTGTCAAGCTGCTCGCCGCCGTGGCCGTTTCGATGGTTTTCACGGCCCGCGCCGATGCCCAGGCCCCCGATAAGGGGCTCGAGAAGAAGGACATCAAGCTCGGTGTCGGCGGCGCCAACGCGCTCTATTACCTTCCCCTAGCCCTCACCGACAGGCTCGGCTTCTTCAAGGCGCAGGGGCTGAACGTCGAGATCGACGACTTCAAGGGCGGCTCGCAGTCCCTGGCGGCGCTGGTCGGCGGATCGGTCGACGTCGTCGCCGGTGCCTACGAGCACACCCTGCGCATGCAGGCAAAGGGGCAGGATATCGTCGCCGTCGCCGAGCTCGGCAGATATCCCGGGATCGTGCTGGCGGTCAAAAAGGATCGCAGCGACAGGATCCGGGCACTCGCCGATCTGAAGGGCGCCAAGATCGGCGTCACGGCACCCGGCTCGTCGACCAACATGGTCGCGCAGTTCCTGATGGTGACGCACGGCTTGAAGGCGGATGATGCCTCCTTCGTCGGCGTCGGTGCCGGCGCCTCGGCGGTGGCGGCGATTCTCAAGGGGGAGATCGATGCCATTGCCAATGTCGATCCCGTTATCGCCAAACTCGAGGCGAGCGGCGATGTTGTGGCGCTCGCCGACACACGCACCACCGCGGGCTGTGAGCAGGTGTTCGGCGGCACCATGTCCGCGGCGGTCGCATACCTGCGGCGCGACTTCCTCGAGCGCAACCCGAATACCGTGCAGGCGCTGGTCAACGCCTTCTACCGGACGCTGCGCTGGCTCGAGACGGCGAGCCCCGAGCAGGTTGCCGACGCCGTGCCGCAGGAATACTGGCTCGGTGACAAGGCTCTCTATCTCGCCGCGGTGCAGGCAAACCTGCAGGTCTACTCGCGCGACGGCGTGGTCAGCGAGGGCAGCCGCACGCGCTCACTCAGCTTCCTGCGCCAGCTCGACAAGGAGATGGCCGCGGCCCAGGTCGATCCCGCCAAGACCTGGGACGGGCGGTTCATCGCCAAGGCGGCGATGGCGGCGCGCTAGCTCCTCCTGCGCCAATTCCATCGCGCGGCAAGACCGGCCGACCGCGCGCTTGCCGGTGAAATGCCTGCGCGCTGGCATGCGCAGGGCGCATGCATCGCGAACATGCATTGCGGGTCCGTCGGTCCCGGTCGCGCGATTGTGGCCGGCGCCGGTCTGCCGCGATCGGCCCCCGGTGACGCGCGGCGGCGCGGGGCAGCCGCTCGCGCGTACCCGGTACAGCGCCACGCGATTGTGCTAACGCAATTATGCTAAGGCAATCGTGCTACGGACGGGCAGGCAATTGGGAGGTCGAATGACCACGGCGCATGCAGCAGGTACGGCCGCCGCCGGCAAGTTGAAGATCGCAGTTATCCCCGGCGATGGCATCGGCAACGAGGTCGTGCCCGTCGGCCTCGCCGTCCTTGAGGCGGTCGGCAGTCGCTTCGGCATCGGCTTTGCCTTTGAGCATTTCGATTGGTCATGCCGGCGCTTCGCCGAGACCGGGACGATGATGCCGGCCGACGGGCTCGCGCAGATCCGCCACCACGATGCCATCTACCTCGGCGCCGTGGGCTGGCCCGGGGTACCCGACCACGTGTCGCTTTGGGGCCTGTTGATCCCGATACGGCGAACCTTCCAGCAGTACATCAATCTGCGGCCCGTCCGGTTGTTTCGCGGCCTGAAGCCGCCACTCGCCGACCGCAAGCCCGGCGATATCGACTATGTGATCGTGCGCGAGAACAACGAGGGTGAATATTCCGCAATCGGCGGACGCATGTACGAGGGCACCGAGCTCGAGGCGGCAATTCAGACCGCGGTGTTCACAAAGCGCGGGTGCGAACGCGTGATGCGCTATGCTTTCGAGCTCGCCAAATCGCGCCGCCGCGGCGAGGTCGCATCGGCGACCAAGTCGAACGGCATCTCGATTTCCATGCCGTTTTGGGACGAATGCTTTGCGGCAATCGCCAAGGACTATCCGCGCATCGCCACGCGACAGTTTCACATAGACATCCTGGCCGCGCACCTGGTGCGGCATCCCGACTGGTTCGATGTGATCGTTGCCTCCAACCTGTTCGGCGACATCCTCTCCGATCTTGGACCGGCGACGACGGGGACCATCGCCATTGCTCCGGGTGGCAACATCAACCCGGAACGCGCTTTTCCCTCGATGTTCGAGCCGGTGCACGGCAGCGCGCCGGACATCGCCGGCAAGGGCATTGCCAATCCCATCGGGCAGGTGTGGTCTGGGGCGATGATGCTCGAACACCTTGGCCACGGCCAAGCCGCGGCGGCGATCGTCGGGGCAATCGAGGCGCTGCTTGCAGAGAGCGACATGCGCACCCCCGACATGGGCGGGAAGGCGAGGTGCGCGGAGATCGGCACGGCGCTGCAGCAGCTGCTCGGTCGATGAGCGACCGCGTTATGCCTACGCCATGAGCCGCGCCGTCACCACGCCGTTAGCATCGGGCCCTGCGAGGGTGTAGGATGCGAG
>JBPYEF010000102.1:0-8136 GCA_051985875.1 Hyphomicrobiaceae bacterium | reverse complement strand
AGTGGTCGGGGCCGATTGCTGTTCGCCATGGATGCGACCATGAGCCGGCAGCCGACCTGGGACATGGCCCTGGAGCTGCAGGGCGCCATGTTTGCGGCCGTCAAGGCAGTCGGCGGGCTCGACGTGCAGCTGATCTATTTCCGCGGCGCCGGAGAATGCCGCGCCTCCAAGTGGGTCAGCGATGCCGATGCGCTTGCTTCGTTGATGCGCCGCGTTGCCTGTGCCGGCGGCTACACCCAGATTTGCAAGGTGCTTGGGCACGCGCTCAACGAAACATCGCGACAGCCGCTGAGCGCGCTGGTCTACGTCGGCGACTGCATGGAGGAGGACGTCGACGAGCTCTGCCAGCGGGCCGGCGAGTTGGCCTTGCTGGGAGTGCCGGTGTTTCTGTTTCAAGAGGGCAACGATGCGCGCGCGGAAGCGGCTTTCCGCGAAGTCGCGCGGCTGAGCAAAGGCGCCCACTGTCGCTTCGATGCCGGTTCGGCTGCACAGCTCAAGGAGTTGCTGTCGGCCGTCGCCGTTTATGCCGCCGGAGGGCGCAAGGCGCTGCAGGCCCTTTCCGGGCGGGGGGCCCGGCTGCTGCTGCAGCAGCTGCAATAGCGGTGCTGGAGCATGCAGTTTGTGCTGCTGGGCATGGTGGTGCTGCTGTTGCTGCTACTGGCGACGCGGGCCTACACGCTTGCCAATCCGCAAATGCTCGCGCACCACCTGCGTCTTGGTGCGGGCGTTGCCGCCCTCGCCGGCGCCGCACTGCTGGTGATGCGCGGCATGGTTGGCTACGCGCTGTCGCTCGCTGCGCTCGGCTCCTGGCTGCTGTGGGGCGCCGGTCGCGGGACGTCCGCGCACCAGCCGCGCGGGCAGGTCTCGCGCGTTGCCACTGCGCATCTCGAGGTCGAACTCGATCACGACAGTGGCGCGATAAGCGGGCGCGTTCTCAGGGGCAGCTTTGCCGGCAGGGATCTGCAGGGACTGACGCCGGCCGAGACGGCGCGGCTGTGGGAGGACTGCCGCTTCCTCGATCCGCAGTCCGCGCAGATCCTCGAGGCCTATCTCGATCGGCGCCATCCGAGCTGGCGGGAGGATTTCGCGCGCGCGGAGGGTAAAGAGAGCGCCGCCGCGGCGACGATGACGCGGGCACAGGCCTTACAGGTCCTCGGGCTCGAGGAGGGGGCCGGTGAAGAGGAGATCCGCCGCGCGCACCGCGAGCTGATGCTGAAGCTACACCCCGACCGTGGCGGGTCGAGCTATCTTGCCGCGCAGATCAACACCGCCAAGGAGGTGCTGCTCGACCGGCAGCGCTAGACGGCGCAAGGCGCCGTGGTTGCGCCTAGCTATTGGCCCTTGACCACGAGGCAGGCGATGCCCTGGCGCAGCAAGGCCTGGCAAGCTTGCGCCGCGCCCGCGGCGGCCGCAAATCCTCCATAGCGCGCGCGAAACAGCTGCCGGTCGCCCTGCGTGACCGGCTGCGTCATCGGCGCGCGCGCATCGAGCAGCCGGGGTGCCCGCGTCCGGGCGCGCGCCAGCTGGCGTTCGGCCTCGGCCTGGCTGTTGTAGGCGCCGATCTGGATGAGAAAACCGCCGGCGGCGTCGGCCGCGGAGGCGCGCGCGGACGTTGTCTCCCCTTCGCGCGGGGACGCAGCAGGGGCCGCCGCATTGGGGCCAGGGGGCGGCGCAGATTGTGCGGCGCTCAATAGGACCGGAGACGCGTTGGCGGCATCCGTCGCGCGCGCTGTCATCAGCGCTGGCGCGGCCTCCGGCCCGTTAATCCTCGCCCCTGCGCTCGCGCCCGCACCTCCATCCTGGGCCAGCAGCCCCGCGATGCCTTCGGGCTGTGCGGCGGTCGCCACCGCGTGCTCGAGCAGCACCTGGCGCACGCGGGGCAGCGCGACCCCTGACGCGGCGTTGGCGTCGGCAACGGCGGGTGAGGCTGCAGCCGCAGCGATCGCAGGCGACGCGGCCGCGCCCGGCGCGCGCGGGGTAGCGGACGTGATGGCGGGCGGTGCTGCCGCCGCGCGCGTTACGCGTTGCGGTGCAGGTGGCAAAAGCGGTGCGTGCTCTCCGCGCGGCGTGCCACGGGCGACGCGCACCGGCACCGTACTGCGCGTGCGCTCGTTCGAAGCCTGTGCCAGCGCTCGCAGCAGGTAGCTCTCCATCGCTCGGTCTCGGGAGGCGGCGCTCGTTCCGCCGAAGATTACGCCGACGACGTGCTTGCGGCCGCGACGCACGGAGGCCACGAGATTGAAGCCGGAGGCGTGGGTATATCCCGTCTTCAGGCCGTCAGTTCCCGGAAAGTCAAACAGCAGGGAGTTGTGATTGCGAAAGGTCTCGCCGTGGTAGGTGAGGTAGCGGGTGGCAAACAGCGGATAGTACCTCGGAAAATCGTCCTCAAGATGCAAGGTGAGCGTGATCAGGTCCCGTGCGCTCGTCACCTGCTCCTCATCGGGCAGGCCCGAAGCATTGCGGAATGTGGTCGCGGACATACCGAGATGGTGGGCCTTTTGCGTCATCAGCCGAGCGAAGTTTGCCTCGCTGCCGGCAATGCGTTCGGCAATGGCCACGGCGACGTCGTTGGCGCTCTTGGTGATCAGCACCTTGATGGCGTCGATGAGGGCAATTTCGGTCCCCTCCGGAACATCGAGCTTGGAGGGTGCGGCGGCGACCGCGTTGGCGGAGAAGCGAATTGGCGTTTGGTAGCTCAGCCGGCCGTGGTCGATGCGCTCGAACACGAGGTAGAGCGTCATCAGCTTCGCTAGCGACGCGGGACGGCGTGGGGCGTCGGCGGCGCTCTGCAGCAACGCCCGGCCCGAATTGGCATCGACGATCAGCACAGCACCCTTCTCCGGCGCGTCCTGGGCACGGGCAGGCAGCAGCGTCTCTGGCCAGACCGCGACCGCGGCGGCCAACAGGGCCACGGGGCCGAGGCCGCACCAGGAGCCGCGGAAACGTGCCAAAGCCATAGCCCTCATCCTCAGCGCGCGGCGCCCGCTCTCGATGGTATTCCCCCGGGGAAATCGCCGGTTTGTTGGGCGCCTTTGAGGCGCACTGCAGTGGCTCTGGGGCTGACTACCCCCAGGTGCCCCGAGGAGGTCAGCGCAGGCGTAGGGGCAGGCTAGGCCGGCGGGGTGTCGGCTCCGTTAACGCCGCTCCGCCATGTCGCAACGCAACATCGCCTTGACATGCTTTTGTGCATTGCATATATCTGTGCTGCATCGCACAAGAGTAAATCCCCGGCCCGGGTGGATTCCCCGCAGCGGGCCGATGCCACGCAACCCGCAACACAATGAGGACGAACCATGATGAAGAACTTTGAGGACTTCCAGAGACTGGGCCAGAGCAACATGGAAGCCGCCATGAAGCTGATGGGCGAATGGAGCAAGGGCTGGCAGAGCATCGCCGTGGAAATGAGCGACTACTCCAAGAAGTCGTTCGAGGAAGGCACCGCAGCGTTCGAGAAGCTGCTGTCGGCGAAGTCCCTCGAGCAGGCGGTCGAGATCCAGGCCGGGTTCGCCAAGCGCGCCTACGACGGCTACATGCATCAGATCTCGAAGATCGGCGGCCTCTATGCCGAGCTCGCCAAGGAGGCCTATCGGCCCGTTGAGAAGGCGATGCAGGCCGCGCGCTGAAGCCGGCGCGCGCGATCGCTGTGTTCGGAGAGGCCCGGGCGAGCCGCCCGGGCCTCCTGCGTTGTGGGTGTTGGTGTGGCGCGCGGCAGCAAGGGGCTTTGCGGAACACGCCTGCGGAACATCGGCGCCTCGGCAGACATTCTGCAGGCATCGAAACGTGCCGCGCATCGACGCTGCATCGCGCGACGTGCCAAGCGCGTGGGCCCAGGTGGGCCCAGGTGGGGCACGCTCGATGGTGATCGCGCAAAAGACGAGGGCCGGATAGAGCGTTGTATCGGCGAGAGCTGCGCTGCTATGCTGCAGCTGCAACGCCCGCTGCCGCGCGGCTGCGTAGCTCGGCGTCCCGCGATCGGGCGCGGCCGCACTGAGCCGCGCTGGCATCGGTGCGGGCATCGGTGCTGGCATCGGCGCCACTGGCCACAGGCGCCCCGCCGCGTGTGATGCATGCACTTGTGCCTCACAGCTGGGAAATTGCCGGGGGAAATCGCGGCGGAAAAGTCGCTGGAGGGGAGCGCGGAAAGTCCCCGCTCGGCAGGGCGGCTTGACGACCGAGCCGCGAGACCCGATCTTTGCGTCCATGTTTGCCGACGGGCGCACCGGCGCGCGCAGGCTGGCGCGCAGGGAGCGGCGCGATCGTCGGGGCGAGGTGTGGCGTCGGTGCCGCGCCGGCCAATACGCTGTCCATTGCTCGCCGTCGTGACTATAATATTGTTTGTAGCGGAGTGCAGGCTGCCGCCGCAGGCCTCGGGCAGGCGTTGCGGCGACGGGTGAGCGACTCGAGCATTAGGAAAATCTGGGATGGCCGGCAAAAACGGCTCGCGAGGCGACGACGAGGGCAAGACGGGTCTGATCACCAAGACCAAGCCGAAGACTAAGAAGCCGAGCCTCTATAAGGTACTGATCTTGAATGACGACTACACGCCAATGGAGTTCGTTGTGCATGTCCTCGAGCGCTTCTTCAACAAGGGCCGCGAGGAGGCGACACGCATCATGCTGCACGTACACCACAAGGGCGTTGGCGTGTGCGGCCTGTACACCTACGAGGTCGCCGAAACCAAGGTTGCGCAGGTGATGGATTTCGCCCGCCAGCACCAGCATCCTCTGCAATGCACGCTGGAGAAGGAGTGAGCGACCCCGTGCCCGCATTCTCACAAAGCCTGGAAAACGCACTGCATCGCGCGTTGGAATACGCCAATGAGCGCCATCACGAGTATGCGACGCTCGAGCATCTGCTTTTGTCCCTGCTCGATGACCGCGACGCGTCCGCGGTGATGAAGGCCTGCTCGGTCGACATCGACGAGCTGCGCACCCGCGTCACCGAATACATCGATAACGAGCTCGCCTCCCTGTTCGTCAAGGGCTCGAGCGAGGCGCAGCCGACCACCGGCTTCCAGCGCGTCATCCACCGCGCCGTGGTGCACGTACAGTCCTCCGGACGCGAAGAGGTGACCGGAGCGAACGTGCTGGTTGCCATCTTTGCGGAGCGGGAAAGCCACGCCGCGTTCTTCCTGCAAGAGCAGTCGATGACCCGCTTCGATGCGGTGCAGTACATCAGTCACGGCATCGCCAAGCGTCCCGGGATGTCCGAGCCGCGCTCGGTGCGGGGTGTCGACGAAGAGGCGACCAACGAGAAGGGCGAGGAGAAGAAACAGCAGCAGGATGCGCTCAACAGCTACTGCGTGAACCTCAACAAAAAGGCCAAGGGCGGCCGGATCGATCCGCTGATCGGTCGTGAGGCGGAGGTGTTGCGCACCATCCAGGTGCTCTGCCGTCGCCAGAAGAACAATCCCCTGTTCGTCGGCGATCCCGGGGTCGGCAAGACCGCCATCGCCGAAGGCCTGGCGCGCAAGATCGTGCGCGGCGAGGTGCCGGAGGTCCTCAAGGATTCAACGATCTTTGCCCTCGACATGGGCGCGCTGCTCGCTGGCACGCGCTACCGTGGGGATTTCGAGGAGCGCCTCAAGGCGGTTATGAAGGAGATCGAGAATTTCCCCGGCGCCATCCTGTTCATCGACGAGATCCACACCGTGATCGGTGCCGGCGCCACCTCCGGTGGCGCAATGGACGCATCCAACCTGTTGAAGCCGGCGTTGCAATCGGGGACGGTGCGCTGCATCGGTTCGACGACCTACAAGGAATACCGCCAGCACTTCGAGAAGGACCGGGCGCTGGTGCGCCGCTTCCAGAAGATCGACATCCGCGAGCCGAGCGTCGAGGACTCGATTGAGATCCTGCGCGGCCTGAAGCCGTACTTCGAGGAGTACCACAAGCTCAAGTACAGCGGCGAGGCGATCAAGGCGGCAGTCGAGCTGAGCGCCAAGTACATCCACGACCGCAAGCTCCCCGACAAGGCGATCGACGTCATCGACGAGACCGGGGCCTCGCAGATGCTCGTGCCGGAGGGCAGGCGCAAGAAGAAGATCGGCACCAAGGAAATCGAAGCGACCGTTGCCACCATGGCCCGCATTCCGCCGAAGACGATCACCAAGTCGGATGCGGAAGTGCTGTGCAATATCGACAAGGACCTGAAGCGGCTGGTGTTCGGGCAGGACAAGGCCATCGAGGCCCTGGCAAGCGCGATCAAGCTATCGCGCGCTGGCCTGCGCGAGCCCGAGAAGCCGATCGGCTGCTACCTGTTCTCGGGCCCGACCGGCGTCGGCAAGACGGAGGTTGCCAAGCAGCTCGCGGCGCTGATGGGCGTGGAGCTGTTGCGCTTCGACATGTCGGAATACATGGAGAAGCACACGGTATCGCGGCTGATCGGTGCCCCGCCGGGCTACGTCGGATTCGACCAGGGCGGGCTGCTGACCGACGGGGTCGACCAGCATCCGCACTGCGTGCTGCTGCTCGACGAGATCGAGAAGGCGCACCCCGACCTGTTCAATATCCTGCTGCAGGTCATGGATCACGGCAAGCTGACGGATCACAACGGCAAGTCGGTCGATTTCCGCAACGTCATTCTGATCATGACGACGAACGCGGGGGCGTCCGACCTCGCCAGGGCGCCGATGGGCTTTGGCCGCACCAAGCGCGAGGGCGACGATACCGAGGCGATCAATCGCATGTTCACGCCCGAGTTCCGCAATCGGCTGGATGCGACCATCGCCTTTGCCGGCCTGCCCCCGGAGATCATCATGCGGGTGGTCGAGAAGTTCGTCTTCCAGCTCGAGGCGCAGCTGGCCGACCGCGGCGTCACCATCGAGCTTGCCGAGGCCGCCGCCAAATGGCTGGCGGAGAAAGGGTACGACGAAAAGTTCGGTGCCCGGCCGCTCGCCCGCGTAATTCAGGAGCACATCAAGAAGCCGCTCGCCGACGAGCTGCTGTTCGGCAAACTCGAGCACGGCGGCGTGGTGCGCGTGCTGGTATCCGGCGAGGGAGCCGATCAGAAGCTTGTCTTTGAGTACATCTCCGCCGAGCCCAAGCCGAAGAAGGGGCGCGACGAAGACGAGGATGAGGATGGTGACGGCGAGGAGGAGGACACCTCCGCCCTCGTGGAGGCGAGCCCGCGCAAGGCGCTGCCGGGGCCCTCGCGCAAGGAACGCCCGAAGCTCGGCGGTGCCGTTCCGAGCGTCCCTCGCCGCAAGGATGACTAGCGGCGCGGAGCCTGCGCGCGCCAGACGCGAAAGCGTGGCGCATCCGCGACCACGGAGACGTCGACAAAGCTGCGGGTGAGCAGCGCCCGAACGTCGATGCGGCGCTGCACGACGATCTGCAGTACGCCGGTCGGCGCGAGATGGTCGGGTGCCCGCGCTATCAATTCGCTGAGCACGCGGTGATCCTCGGCAATGCCGCGATGCAGGGGCGGATTGGAGAAAATCGCCGCATAGCCCCGCGCCGCGCCCGACAGCGCGCAGGCGAGTATGGCGCGCCCCTGCGGCACGTTCTCGCGCGCCGCGGCGAGTGCAAGCGCGTCGTTGTCGAGCATGTCCAGCGCGAGCCTGGCATTGCGCTGAACCGCCATGGCAAGCGCATTGGCGGCGATCAAGCCCGATCCGCAGCCGAAGTCGAGTACGCGCGCGCCCTCGGGTAGCGGCGGCAAGGTCGCAACCAGCAGACTGGTCGCGGCATCGATGCCGCCGCTCGCAAATACGCCGGGAAAGGTGACGAACGTGCTGGGCACGCCGGCGATCGGTGCGCGCAGCGTGCGCCGCCAGGCAGCGCGCGTGCCCTTGATCGCCGTGCGATCGCGCGGCGCCGTTGCGGCCAGCACCCGACCATGGCCGCGGGCGGCGAGCGTCTCCGCCGTGCCGCAGATTGCTGCGAGCATGCCGGCGGCCGAACGGATGCCCTCGTCGTTGCCGCCGTAGACGACCAGCTTGCCGGAGGGCACGAGCACGCTGATGGCCGCGTGGGTCGCCATCTCCTGCTCGTCCTTGGCGCGCGGCAGCCGCAGCAGGACGCAATCGAACGGACCCGCCGGAGGCCAGCAGCCCACGTCGCTGTGCGCGCCATCCTCCTCGGCTCGACGCACCCAGACCGCCCGCTCGATGCCGCGCGCCGAGAGGTGCGCTGC
>JBPYEF010000101.1:0-3826 GCA_051985875.1 Hyphomicrobiaceae bacterium | reverse complement strand
ACTAAGCACCGGATAGGCCCTAGCCCGCGTGCGCGGTGCAACGCTTCTCAACGGGGCGCGCGCGTGAAGCCCTCCCCGAGGTAGGCGCGGATAACCTCGCGGTCCTGCTGGATCTCTGCCGGTAGGCCGCTGGCGATGACGCGGCCGTGGTTCAGGCAGACGATGCGGTCGGAGACACCCATCACCATGTTCATGTCGTGCTCGACCAGCAGGATAGACACCCCCTGTGCGCGCACGCGTGCGAGCAACCCCATGAAGCCGCGCGTCTCGACGGGGTTCATCCCGGAGACCGGTTCATCGAGCAGCAGCAGGCGCGGTTCGGCGGCGAGCGCAATCGCCACCTCAAGCAGGCGCAGCTCTCCGTAAGGTAGCGCGGCGGCGAGCTGATCGCGGCGCTGAGACAGGCCGACGAAGCTCAGTATTTCGCCGGCGCGGGCAGTGAGCGTGCTCTCCTCGCGTGCGACGGAGCGAGCCCCAAGGAGGATCGCGACCAGGCCTTGGCGGGCGCGCAAGTGCAGGCCGATCAGCACGTTGTCGCGCACGGTCTGCCCGGCAAACACGCTGGTCTTCTGGAAGGTGCGCACCAGCCCGAGCGCGGCGATGGCGCTGGGCTTGAGCCCATTGAGCCTCCTGCCGCGGTAACGGATGTCGCCGCCGCTCGGCACCGTGAAGCCGGTAATCGCGTTGAATGCGCTCGTCTTGCCGGCGCCGTTGGGGCCGATCAACGCCAGCACCTCACCCGTGCGCACCTCGAAGCTGACCCCTTCCAGGGCCGCCAGGCCGCCGAAGCGCACGCTAAGCGCGCTGACGCTGAGCTCCGCCGCCGCAGGGTTCATGCCCCGACCTCCGACCGCGACCGCGCGCCGTCGCGGACGCGCCACGCCTCCAGCCGGTTGCGGACGGCTGGCACGATACCCTCGGGTAGAAAGTGAACGATGAGCACCATCAGGCAGCCGTACACGATCCACTGCACCTCGGGGTTGATCGCCCAGGCGCGCAGGACCTCCGGTAGCAGTCCGAAGATCAGGCCGCCGACCACGGGGCCAGCGAGCGTGCCCTTGCCACCGCTGATCACCATGATGACCATCGTCACCGTGTAGATGAACAGGAAGATGTCCGGGTCGACGATGCGCACATAATGCGCATAGAGCACGCCCGCGGCGCCGGCGATCGACGCCGACAACACCGTCGCCAGCACGAGATAGTGCGTCGCGTCGATGCCGATCGATGCGGCGAGCGGCTCGTTCTCGCGCAGGGCGATCATGGCGCGGCCGGCACGCGAGCCGACCAGACGGCGTATCAGCACGTAGGCCAGTACCCCCACGCATAGAACCAGATAGTAGCTGGCGGGCTTGCGCGCGAAGCTGACGTCGAGCAGCGGCGGAATGGTGAGGGTGAGCGGCGGAATATTGTTGAGTGCCATCGGTCCCTGGGTGAGCTCCACCCAGTTCACGGCCACGAGGCGAACGACCTCGGCAAAGCTCACCGTGACGATGACGAAGTAGGCCCCGCGCACCCGGAAGGAGAGCTTGCCAATCACAAACCCGCACAGGCCGGCCGCGGCGATGCCGCAGAGCATGCCGAGCCAGACCGGCTTCGGCTGCAGGCCGACGCGCCAGCCTGGCAGCAGGTGTACTTCAAAGCCGAGCGAAACGAGGCTCGAGACGTAGGCAGCGACGCCGAAGAAGGCGACGTGGCCGAGGCTGAGCTGGCCGGTGTAGCCGAGCAGCACGTTGAGGCTCATCGCGGCGATGATGAAGATGCCGGTGACGATCAGGACGTGCAGCACGTAGAGATCGCCGATCCACAGCGGTACCGAGAATAGCAGCAGCAGCCAGGCGAGGGTGAGCACGCGCATCACCCTACGCGCTCCCGCGAGGCGAACAGCCCGGTCGGCCTGAGCAGAAGAATGATGATAATCAGTACAAAGCCCATGGCGTCGCGGTACCCGGAGGAAAGATAACCGGCGCCGAGCTCCTCGACGCCCGCCAGGATGAAGCCCCCGACGGTGGCCCCGGGAATACTCCCCAAGCCGCCGAGAATGACGACGGCAAAGGCCTTGAGCGAGGCGAGGTCGCCCATCGTCGGGTAGACGACGAACACCGGTCCGAGCAGCGCGCCGGCCGCGGCGGCCAGCGCGGAGCCGAGCGCGAACGTCGCGGTGTGCACCGCGGCGACGTCGACGCCCATCAGCGCCGCCGTTTCCGGATCCTGGAAGGTGGCGCGCATCGCCTTGCCCAGCCTGGTACCCCTGACCAGGACCTGCGTGGCGAGGATCAGGCCGATCGCCACCGCGAACACGAACAGCCGGTTCCACGATAGCGACACCCCGCCCAGCACGAGGGGCGCGGCCGGGAAGGGCGTGTCGATGGACTTGGCAACGCCGCTCCAGTACAGCTGCTCGGAGTTCTGCAGAGCGATCCACGCCCCGATCATCACCAGCATCGTCGTGTCGATGTCCGCCCCGCGCAACCGGCGCAGCAGCAGGAGCTCGATCGCCGCGCCGAGCGCGCCACCGAGCAGCATGGCAAGCGGCAGCGCCAACCGGAACGTCACGCCGAGCTGCATTACCCAGAGGAACATCATGTAGGCGCCGAAGCTGTAGAGCTCGCCGTGGGTGAAGTTGACCACGCGCATGATGCCGAAGATCAGCGTCAAGCCGATACCGAGCAGCGCGTAAATGCCGCCGAGTACGAGGGCGTTGGCGCCGTGCTGGAGCAGTTCATCCACGTGGTCGGGCACGTCGTAGGGCACGCCGCCGCGCCGGAGAGCGGCGATGCACAGTTATGCCGAGAGAGACCTGCCGGGGGTACGGCTCGGCCCCGCGCCGCGGAGCGATGAGAGGCGGGGCCCGGCTATCTACTGACGCACGACCTTGCCGCCCTCGATCTTGACGAGGTACACGCTCGGCACGTTCTGCGCGCTTTCCTTCCCCGGCGGGCCCTGCTTGATGAAGGTGATGTCGCCGTTGATGCCGGGCACCTTGACGTTCCATAGCGCCTGGCGAATGGCCTCTGGCTCGGCCTTGCCCGCCGCCGTGATGGCCGCCGCGATCACGTGGATCCCGTCCCAGCCGCGGAAGCCCTCGGTCAGCCCCCCTGTGGGATACTTGTGCTCACTCCACAGGGCAATGAAGCGCTTGGCGACCTCGGGGTTCTTCAGCGCCTCGGGGAACCACGGGGTGAAGAATACGAGGTGCAATGAGCCGTCGGCGGCCTCGCCCGCCTGGGCGATCAGCTGATCGGGCGAGTTCGACCCGCCGGTGGTGATGATGCGCGCCGAGAGGCGTTGGTCCTTGGCCTGCTTCAAGATCAGCGTGATCTGCTCGACCGCCGTGGTCACGAACAGCGTGTCGCCCCCCGAGGCCTTGATCTTGGCGAGCTGTGCCGAGAAATCCGTCGCCTTTGGATCCATGGTCTCCATTACGCCGATCGCCACCCCGTTGGCCTTGGCGGCCTCGGAGAATTCCTTCGCGGCGCCAAGCCCGAAATCGTTGTTGGTGGAGAGGAAGTCTGCCTTCTTGATGCCGAGCTTGGCAAACAGCGGGACGAAGGCCTTGGCCTCCATCTCCGAGGTCGGGCTGATGCGGAACACATAGGGATTGCCGGATACGGTGATCTTGCCCGACGAGGAGGTCTCGACGAGCATCGGCACCTTGTACTCCTCAAGCTTCGGCATGACCGCAAGCGTAAGGGTCGAGCTCCAGGCGCCCATCATCACAGGCACCTTGTCCTTGACGATCAACTTCTCCGCGGTGGCCACCGCTTCCGTCGGATTGGACTTGTTGTCCTCGACGATCAGCTCGATTTTCTTGCCGAGCACGCCG
>JBPYEF010000100.1:0-7193 GCA_051985875.1 Hyphomicrobiaceae bacterium | reverse complement strand
CCGAACAAGGCCGCCCCGATGTCGCGGTGTTCCGCGACCATCTGGCGCTGGGGGACCTCGCCGAGCCGTTGGGCTTCGACTCGCTCTTTGCCCTCGAGCACCATTTCACCGGCTACGCGATGTCGCCGGCGCCGCTCGAGTTGCTGGCCTATTTCGCCGGCCGCACCAAACGGATCATCTTTGGCACCGCTGTCGTCGTCCTGCCGTGGCACGATCCGATCCGCGTCGCCGAGGGGATTGCCTTGCTCGACATCATGTGCGGCGGCCGCTGCCTGTTTGGATTCGGGCGTGGCGCCGCTAGTGTCGAGTACGAGGGCATGCGGATTCCGATGGGCGAGGCACGAGGCCGGTTTGCGGAGGCGGCGCAGATCGTCGTCATGGCGTTGAGCCAACCCGAGTTCGCGTTCGAGGGCGAATACTACACTATTCCCCGCACTTCGATTCGTCCGCGAGCGATCTCGCATCCCGAGCGGCGCTTCTATGCGTCCTCGGTGAGCCCGGAGTCGGCGACGTTGATGGCCAAGCTCGGGTTCAGCATGCTCCTGATCATGCAGAACGAATGGTCGAAATGTGCTGGCGACATCGACAGGTTCTACGCAATCGCCGCCGAGGCCGGACATCGCCCGCGGCGGCCGATGATACTGACCAACGTGTCTTGCGCCGAAAGCCGCGCCGAAGCCCATGACCGCGCCGTCAAGTACCTCGGCGCCAAATGGGTTTCGATCGAGAACCATTACCACTTCGGCGACGGGCACCTCGCCAAGGTACGCGGCTATGAGTCCTACGAGGCGCTGGCCAAGACCTACGCGAAAATGAAAGACCCTGCTGCCCAAGCGCGCGCGACGGAATTTTACGTCAGCATTCAAATCACCGGCACGCCCGACGATTGCCTGCAAAAGATCGCCGAGCTCAGGGGCGTGACTGGACTCGACCACCTGATCTGCGAATTCGCCTGGGGAGGCCTGCCGCATGAGGAGGCCGAGGGCAACATGCGCCTGTTCGCGGCGCAGGTGCTGCCCGTGCTGCAGCGCGATGGTGCCTTCGCCGGCCCCGCCGCGCAGGTAAACAAGGCGAGTGGCGGCGATGCCAATCTGTTCGCACCGGCGTGACCGGCTTTTGGGGCGAGGCGGCAAAGGCGGGGTTTTCCGCGCCTCGCCGGCACCGGCGCTCCCCCTGCTCAGTTAGGATTTGCGGCCATGGCGCCCGCTGCCGACGTCGGACCACGCTCTTCGCCAATCGGCGGCGGCCGCAGCCCAGAGCGCTACGAGGTCATCATCATCGGCGCGGGGCTTTCCGGGATGTATCAGTTGCATCGCCTGCGCCAGCTCGGCCGGTCGGTGCGGGTGTTCGAGGCCGGCGATGGCGTGGGCGGCACCTGGTATTGGAACCGATACCCCGGCGCACGCTTCGATTCGGAGAGCTGGACCTACGGTCTCTCCTTCTCCGAAGAGCTGCTGCAGGAGTGGAGCTGGAGCGAGCATTTCTCGGCACAGCCGGAGACGCTGCGTTACTGCAATTTCGTCGCCGACAAGTTCGACCTGCGACGCGACATCACGTTCGCCTGTCGCGTGACGTCCGCGGTCTACGACGAGGATGCCAACGAGTGGGAATTGGCGTGCAGCGACGGCCGCCGCGCCCGCGCCCGCTTCCTGATCACCGCCATCGGCCCGCTGTCGGCACCGACCATGCCGGCCATCCCGGGCGTGGAGGACTTCCGTGGCGAGGCTTACCACACCGCGACCTGGCCGCAGGCGCCCGTGACTTTCGAGGGTAAGCGCGTCGCCGTGATCGGTACCGGTGCAACCGGGGTGCAGACGATCACCGAAGTCGCCAAGACGGCCGGCCATCTCACCGTCTTTCAGCGCACGCCGAATTGGTGTGCGCCGCTGCGCAACGCTGCGATCGACGCGACAGCGCAAGCCAAGATCAAGGCGAGCTATCCGCAGATCTTTGCCCGCTGTCGGGATTCGTTCGGGTGCTTCATTCATGATGCCGACCCTCGCAACGCGCTCGAGGTCTCAGCCGAGGAACGCGAGGCGTTTTATGAGAAGCTGTACGGCGAGCCGGGGTTCGGCATCTGGATGGGCAACTTCCGCGACATCCTGATCGACAAGTCGGCCAATGCCACGATCACCGATTTCATGCGCCGCAAGATCCGTCAGCGCGTCCAAGACCCCGCGCTGGCCGACAAGCTGATCCCCACCAATCACGGCTTTGGTACCCGGCGCGTGCCGCTGGAGAGCGGCTACTACGAAGTCTTCAACCAGGCAAACGTGGCGCTGGTGGATCTGCGGCAGACGCCGATCGAGCGCATCATGCCGCACGGCATCAAGACCACCGCCGCCGAATTTGCCAGCGACATGATCATCTATGCCACCGGTTTCGATGCGATCAGGGGTGCGTTTGACCGCATCGCTTTCCGCGGACGCGGCGGGCGTTCGCTCAAGGACACGTGGGCGGACGGGGCGCGCACCTACCTCGGATTGCAGGTTGCCGGCTTTCCCAACCTGCTAACGCTGGTGGGGCCGCACAACGCCGCTACTTTCTGCAACATCCCGCGCTGCATCGAACAAAACGTCGACTGGGTCACCGACCTGTTGCGCTACATGGGAAGGCACGGCTTCACGCGCGTCGAGGCGACCGTCGCGGCGGAGGATGCCTGGACGCAACACGTCTACGAGAGTGCGGCACGCCTGCTGCTGATGGACGTGGACTCCTGGATGACCGGCGTCAACCGCAACGTTCCCGGCCGGCATCAGCGCACCTTCATGGCCTACGCTGGCGGTGCACCGAAATACCGGGCGAAGTGCGACGAGATCGCCGCGAGCGGCTATGCGGGTTTTGCACTGGCATAGCAACGCTCTCCGCAAGCAGCCGTGCCGAGCTCGTGGCGGGCGCGGCAGTGGCGGCGGCAGCGGCCGTGGAGGCGGGCGGCGCGGAGGTGGCACATGACCGGTCAATGGTTTGCCAAGCAGACGATCGGATCGCTGGTCGACGAGAGGGCAACGCGCGATGGGGCGCGCGAGGCGCTGCTATTCGAGGAGCGGCGCTGGACGTTTGCTGAGCTTGCCGCGGACGTGGATAGGGTCGCCCGTGGCCTCGTGCATCTCGGCATCGCTGCGGGGGACAAGGTTGCGCTTTGGATGATGAACCGGCCGGAGTGGATGCACGCCGCGCTCGCCATCATGCGCATCGGCGCGGTATTGGTGCCGATCAACACGCGCTTTCGCACCGAGGATGCCGCGTATGTGCTCGGCCAGTCGGATGCGACCACGCTGATCATCGCCGCACAATCGGGCGTGATCGATTACCTCGGTATGGTCCGCGCGTTACTGCCGTCGCTCGGGGCGCGAGGCGCCACGGCATGCGATCGGCAACTGCCGGCGCTGCGCCGGGTGGTCGTGTTGGGTGATGCCGCGATGCCCGGAACGATCGCCTGGCCGGAGCTGATCGCCGCCGGGGCGAACCTGCCCGATCCGGCCCTGCGCGCCAGGATCGATGCCGTCGATCCGGACGCGACGACGTTCATCATCTACACCTCGGGAACCACCGGCTTTCCCAAGGGCGTGATGCACTGCCACAACATTGTCCGCAACGTCGTCGATCGCGCCTACCGCATGGCAATCACGCCCGCCGACAGCATCCTGATGTACCTTCCCCTCTACCATCTGTTCGGCTTCTCGGAAGGGATGCTGATGTCGATGGCAACCGGCGCACGGCAGCTGCTCACGCCCACCTTCAACGCGGACGAGAGCCTCATGTTGCTCGAGCGGGAGAGGGCGACGATTCTGCACGGCTTCGACACGCACTTTAAGGATTTGCTCGAGGCCCAGCAGCGGTGTCCCCGCGACACCTCGAGCGCACGCACGGGCATCCTCGCATCCGGGATGTCGAGCTCGATTCCGATTGCCCGGGAGACGAGGAAGGTGTTGGGCCGCTTCCTGTCCGGCTATGGGATGAGCGAGATCGGTGCCGGCGTGACGTTGAGCGCGCTCGATTCCACCACTGAGCAATGCACAGAGGCCTCCGGCTATCCGGCGCCGGGATACGAGGTCAAGATCGCCGACCCGGCGACGGGGCGCGAGCAGCCGTGGGGAACGGCGGGAGAGATTTTGGTGCGCGGCTACATGGTCATGCAGGGCTATTACCGCAAGCCCGAGGAAACCGCCCAGGCGATCGACGCCCAGGGGTGGCTGCATACCGGCGACATGGGCCTGATCCGCGCCGACGGCCACCTGCGCTTCCTCGGCCGCTACAAGGACATGCTCAAGATCGGAGGCGAGAACGTCGATCCGTTGGAGGTCGAGGCGTACCTCGCACAGCATCCGGCAATCGACATGGTTGCGGTCGTGGGGTTTCCCGACGCGCGCCTCGGCGAGGTCGCTGTTGCCTTCGTCCGGCCCGAGCCCGGCAAAGATGTAACCCAGGCAGAGGTGGCGGATTTCTGCCGCGGCAAGATTGCGAGCTACAAGATCCCGCGCCACGTCCTCTGCATCGAAGACTTCCCGATGACCGGCTCGGGCAAGGTTCAGAAGGTCAAGCTGCGGGAGGAGGCGCGCCGGCGGCTCGGGCCCGCGCCGGCGTAGAGGCGGCCGGTAACGGATACCGCCGCGGCGCTAGCCCTCGCGAGGCCGGTACCGGCGCGTGGTGCGCAGCGCGCGGAGGCGCGCCTGCAGAAAGTCGCGCACCGCCGGGTCGTGTTCCAGGCCAATGGCCGACTGGTAGGCCTTGGCTGCGGCCTCGACCTCGCCGAGGCGCGCGAGCAGCTCGGCGCGCGCCGCCCAGTACGGCTGGTAGTCGCCAAGACGGGGATCACGGGCGGCGCTATCGAGGATGCTGAGGCCGGCATCGGCACCGGCCACTTCCGTGACCGCCACGGCACGGTTGACCATGACGACCGGCGACTGGGTCATCGCGAGCAAAGCGTCATACAGCTTGACCAGCGCCTGCCAATCGGTCGTGCCGGTCAGCCGCCGAGCGGCATGAACCGACTGCACCGCAGCCTCGAGCTGGTACCTGCCAATCCTACCCAAGGCAGCGGCGCGCGCGAGCAGAACCTCCGCCTCCGCGATCATCTGCGCATTCCACCGCGACGTTTCCTGATCGCCGAGGGGTATGTAGCTACCATCCGCACCGCGTCGTGCCGCGCGGCGCGCCTCGGCGTGAAGCATCAGCGCCAGCAAGCCCAAGGCCTCGGGCTCGTCGGCCATCAGCGATGCGACCGTACGCCCAAGCCATAATCCCTCGTCGGCGAGGTTTCCCCGCCGTGCATCGCTGCCTGCAGCATCCATCCAGCCGGCGGCGAAGGTCGCATAGATCGCTTCCAGAACAGCGTCGAGCCGCTCGGCCAGTGCGTGCCTGTCCGGCACGCGGAAGGGTATTGCAGCTTGTTTGATCTTGGCTTTCGCGCGCACCAGCCGCTGGCTCATCGCTCGCGGCGCGACCAAAAACGCCGATGCGATCGCGCCGGCGTCGAAGCCGAGGATCGTCTGCAGGATGAGCGGTGCCCGGATACTCCGCTCGACGCCGGGATGCGCGCAGGCAAACATCAGCGCCAGCCGCTCGTCCGGCAACGGCGCAGCTTCCAGCTTCGAGGCGGCAAGCTCCTCGGTCATCTGCTGCAGGTATGGCGCGGCACCCTGGGCCGTCTCCTGGCGTCGCGCCGCATCGATCAGCTTGCGGCGCGCGACCGCCAGCAACCAGGCCTCCGGCGTGCGCGGCACGCCGGTCCCCGGCCACTGGGCAAGCGCCGCGGCAAAGGCTTCCGACAGCGCGTCTTCGGCCCCGGCAAGGTCGCGCGTGCGCTTGGCGAGGAGGGCGACGAGCTTACCATAGCTGGTGCGCGCCGCCCTCTCGGCAGTGGTACGGGCTTCCCTGTCGGCCGAGGACACGGCTCTACACGGCTCCGGCTCGACCGGGATTACGCCACCCAAAGCGGCCGAAGCTCGATTCCACCGCGACTGGCGCCTGGGCAGCGCGCCGCCCACGCGAGCGCCGCGTCGAGGTCGGGCACCTCGATCAGATAATAGCCGCCGAGCTGCTCCTTGGTATCCGCATAGGGTCCATCGAGCACCTCGCTCTTGCCGTCGATGACGCGCACCGTGCTCGCCGCCGCCGACGGCTGGAGACGATGGCCCGCGAGCATGACACCGGCCTTCTGCATGGCTTGGGTATAGGCGACGTAGGCGGCGAGCGTTTTCTCCATCTCGGGCCGGTCCGGGTGCTTGGAACCGGCTTCGTTCCCGTAAATCAACATCATGTATTTCATGGGATATCTCCTGCAAGGACATTCGCGGCGCCCTGCGCCGCCGTAGCCATGACGTTTCACACAGGGCGCTTTCGACAGGGTTGCCGAGCAACCCCCCCGATTTTGCGCATCGCGCATGGCGCAAGGCGCCAGGAAGGCGGCAGCAATGCTATCGGCGGGCATGCCTCGCACAAGGGCCGATTGCACCGGGGCGCATTGCCCCGGGCGTTCGCGCCGAAGCCGGTCGCAGAAGGGGTGCATGGTCAATGGGTTTGAGGGGGTAATCGGGGGGCAGGCGCGATCAGCTGCTTGGTACGCGGCTCGCGTTAGCGTGCGCATTAGCCGTGTGCGGGCGGGCTGGCACCGCGCGCGGTCGCGTCGCTCGCCACAGAATGCTGCCGCCGCCGAAGCGAGAATACTGCGAGGAACGCTGCCGTTTGAGGCGGTCAGACGCTACCGGTCAGGGCGACCGCGACCGCGAGACCGACACCGAGCACCGATAATCCACAGACCACCGAAGCGAGCCACAGCAATTCGCGCAGCTCGGGCCACCATTTCGTCAGCATGACGCTTCTCCACCTACGCCCACTCGCACCGCAGCAGAGGCCGCGTCACGGCTGGTTACCTCTGGCAGATGGGGAGCCCGCGTACCTGCGGAACCGGTGGGTCACGCAGCTGTGACCAGACGTGATCGCAGCCGGCAGCGGCGTGCTCCAGCGCGCCGGACGAGGGGGCTTCCCGATGCGGCCATTCCTCATGCGGCCATTCCTCATGCGGCCTGGCGGCACGCCGCCGCCTGCGGCCGCGCGTCGGCGCTGCGTTGCGCATGCGACGGGCCGGCCGCCGCCACCTTGAAGGCCACGGCATAGAGCGCAGGCAGAAACGTCAGGGTCAGTATGGTGGCGGCGATCAGTCCGCCCATCATCGCCAGCGCCATCGGCGCCCA
>JBPYEF010000099.1:0-3873 GCA_051985875.1 Hyphomicrobiaceae bacterium | reverse complement strand
CGCCGGACTGAGCTCGACGACGCCGCTCCCCGCCTCCACCTCCGGCTCAGGTGCGGGCTCCACCGGCTCGCCCCCCTGCGCGCGACGTACCCCAAGCGCCTGCTTGAGATAGGCTTCGCGCTCCTCCGGCGTCGCCTCGAAGTGGTGCAGGATGGCGAGTGAGATGACCTCGTCGCCGGGCTCGAGCCTGATACCGCGCACGCCCGTGGAGTCGCGTCCCTTGAACAGACGCACGTCCTCGACGGGGAAGCGGATGCAACGCCCCTCGGCGGTGGTGAGCAGCACCGTCTCGCGCGGTTTGCAGACCGACACGCGCACGATGTGATCGCCGTCGGCAAGTTTCATGGCGATCTTGCCGTTGCGATTGATGTTCTCGAAGTCGGCTAGCAAATTGCGGCGCACGTCGCCGTACCGGGTCGCGAACATCAGCTGCAGCGCACCCCAAGTCGCGGTGTCCTCCGGCAGCGTGAGAATCGAGGTAATGGTTTCCCCCTCGGCGAGCGGCAGCAGATTGACCAGCGCCTTGCCGACCGATTGCGGCGTGGCGGCGGGCAGCCGCCAGACCTTCATGCGGTACACCATCCCGCGCGAGGAGAAGAACAGTACGGGCGTATGCGTCGAGGTGATGAAAATCTGCGTCACCACATCTTCCTCGCGCGTCGACATGCCCGAGCGGCCCTTGCCGCCACGTCGCTGCGCCCGATAGGTGGACAGCGGGACGCGCTTGATGTAGCCGCGATGGCTCACGGTGACCACCACGTCCTCGCGCTGGATCAGGTCTTCGTCCTCGACCTCGCCCTCCATCTCGACGATCTCGGTCAGGCGCGGGGTGGCAAATTCGCGACGGATCTCCTCGAGTTCCTGTTTGATCAGGTCGACGATGCGCGCACGCGATCCCAGGATCTGCAGATAATCCTTGATCTCCTCGCCGAGCTTTCGCAGCTCACCACCGATTTCATCGCGGCCGAGCGCCGTCAGGCGCTGCAGGCGCAAGTCGAGAATGGCTCGTGCCTGCTCGTCCGAAAGACGAATCGTACCGGCGGCCGTGAGGCGATGGCGGGGGTCGGCAATCAGCTCTATCAGCGGGCCGATGTCGGCGGCGGCCCAATCGCGCGCCAGCATGCGCTCACGCGCCTCGGCGGGCCCCGGCGCGCTGCGGATCAATTGGATGATCACGTCGATATTGGCCACGGCAACGGCGAGTCCGACCAGCACGTGCGCCCGCTGCCGCGACTTGCCGAGCAGATACTTGGTGCGACGGCTGACGACCTCCTCGCGGAACGCGGTGAAGGTGGCAATGAAGTCCTTCAGGTTCAGTTGCTCGGGACGGCCGCCGTTGATCGCCATCATGTTGGCGCTGAAGCTGCTCTGCAGGTCCGAGAAGCGCCAGAGCTGATTGAGCACAACGTCGGCGATGGCGTCGCGCTTCAGCTCGATGACGATGCGCATCCCTTCGCGATTGGACTCGTCCCAGATATCGGCAATGCCGTCGATCCTCTTCTCGCGCACCGCTTCCGCGATCTTTTCAATCAGGGTGCGCTTGTTGACCTGGAAGGGAATGGCGGTCACCACCAGCGCCTCGCGGTCCTTGCGCACCTGCTCGACCTTGACCTTGGCGCGCATCAGGATCGAGCCCCGACCCTTGTGGTAGGCGGAAAGGATGCCGGCGCGGCCGAGGATCAGCGCTCCGGTCGGGAAGTCGGGGCCGCGTACGATCTGGCACAGCTCCTCGATGCCGATTTCGGGGTTGTCGAGATGGGCGATGCACGCCTCGATCACCTCGCCGAGGTTGTGGGGAGGAATGTTGGTCGCCATGCCGACGGCAATGCCGCCCGACCCGTTGACCAGCAGATTGGGAAACTTCGCGGGAAGCACGCTCGGCTCCCGCAGCGTGCCGTCGTAGTTGTCGCGAAACTCGACGGTGTCCTTGTCGAGATCGTCGAGCAGCGCGTGCGCCACTTTGGCGAGACGGCACTCGGTATAGCGCTGCGCTGCCGGAGGATCACCGTCGATCGATCCGAAGTTGCCCTGACCATCGATCAGCGGCAGGCGCATGGAAAAATCCTGCGCCAGGCGCACCAGGGCGTCATAGATCGCGGCGTCGCCATGCGGGTGGTACTTGCCCATCACCTCGCCGACGACACGGGCACACTTTACGTGCTTCTTGTTCCAGTCGACCCCGAGCTCGCTCATGCCGAACAGGATGCGCCGATGCACGGGCTTGAGCCCGTCGCGCGCGTCAGGGAGCGCGCGCGCCACGATCACGCTCATCGCGTAATCGAGGTAGGAGCGCTTCATCTCATCGGTGAGCAACACCGGTCTGATGTCGCTTGGCCCCTTGCCGTCGCCGCCGGACGCAAGCCTGTCCTTGTCCGCCACCTGGGGTACCGCCTCTGCTCGCGTTCCGCCTGCCAGAGCCGTCTCGGTCGCCGCGAGGGCACGCGGCCCGCGGCCTCAAGACACCGGCTTCAAGACACCGACCTCAGGACACCGGGCTCAAGACACGAGGGCTCAAGACGCGAGGGCTCGAGACGCGAGGCTCAAGACGCGAGCATGCGCGCCTCTCCGGAACGCCTGGGGGGTGTCGACCCTCGCCCGCGGCTTGATACAGGAGGCAAGGCAAACGCGCAATGCCACCGCAGGAATCGCGCGCCAGCCGCGTGCACTGCTGGGCACCGTGGGCTCAGGCGTTGGCCTGCGCCGCGACGAGATCCGCGGCGAAGCGGTCGACGGTTTCGGGGCTCGTGTCCCAGCTGCACAGCAGCCGGCAGCCGGTTTCGCCGATGAAGGTGTAGAAGCGCCAGCCCCGCTCCCGCAGCCGCTGCTGCACGCCAACCGGCAGCTCGACGAACACCCCGTTTGCCTCGACGGGGGCGAGCTGCTTGACGCCCTGTACGCCGGCGATCCGCTGCCACAGGCGCTCGGCCATGGCATTGGCGTGGCGTGCGTTGTTGAGCCACACGTCGCCCTCGAGCAGCGCCAGCCACGGCGCGGTGATGAAGCGCATCTTCGAGGTGAGATGGCCGGACTGCTTCACGCGCCATTCGAATTCGCGCGCCAGCTCGGCGTCAAAGAACAGAACCGCCTCGCCGATCGCCAGGCCGTTCTTGACGCCGCCGAAGCTCAGCACGTCGACCCCCGCGCGCCAGGTCAGCTCGGCGGGGGTGCAACCGAGCCGAGCGACGGCGTTGGCGAATCGCGCCCCGTCCATGTGCACCTTCAGGGTGTGGCGGCGCGCGGCGCGGCAGAGGTCCTGCACTTCCCGCGCGGTATAGACCGTTCCCAGCTCCGTCGCCTGCGTCAGGGACAGCGCCCGCGGCTTCACCGCGTGCACGCCGCGGCCTGCGGCAGCGACCGCCTCGACGGCCTCCGGGGTCAGCTTGCCGTGCGGGGTGTCGGCACAGACGATGCGCGCGCCACCGGAGAACAGGGCGCAGGCGCCCGCCTCGTCGACCTCAACGTGGCTCAGAGCGTGGGCGATGATCGCATGATAGGATCGGCACAGCTGGCCGAGCGCCAGGCCGTTTGCTGCAGTTCCGGTAGCCACGAAGAAGACCGCGCAATCGCAGGCGAAAACCTCGCGCAAGCGCGCGCTTGCGCGCCGCGTCCACTGATCCTCGCCGTAGCCAGGCGCGTGTGCCTCGGCGTTGGCCCGTAGCAGAGCCTCGATCGCCTGCGGGCAGAGCCCGGCATTGTTGTCGGAGGCGAACTGCTGGTGCATGCGGCTTCCTCCTGCTGCCCCGTCATCTCCCATGCCGTTCGCCCAGTCTCGCGTCAACTCCTGGCGGCTTGCCCGCGCCGCGTCGACCGGCATCAAAGGCACGAAAAAAAACACGCTTGCAACCTCGTCGCTACCCGCTGTGGCGCGAGCGG
>JBPYEF010000098.1:0-8341 GCA_051985875.1 Hyphomicrobiaceae bacterium | reverse complement strand
ATGCTCAGGGTGACGAGCTCCTCCGATGCGACGAACGAAGTGCCTCTCTATGCGGCGGAGGACGTCGCGCCGTCGGGTACGCTACGGCGCGGACTGGACAGCCTGCTTTGCATGGCGACGCGCTGGTTGCCGTGAGGCGCGCGGCGATTGCCGGCGCGCGCGAGCGGCAGCGCGGCACGGGAGTGCTTGCGATTGACGGCCAGTTTCATCACCTTTGAAGGCGGCGAGGGCGCGGGCAAGTCAACGCAGGCGCGCTTGCTCGCCGAGCGGCTGGCGACAACGGGAATCGATGCCTTGATCACCCGCGAGCCGGGCGGATCGCAGTTGGGCGAGCAGTTACGCGCCCTGATCCTCGATTCCGGCAGTCCTGCGCGCGCCGTTCTTGCCGAGGCTCTGCTGTTCTACGCCGCACGCGCCGACCACCTCGAACAGACAATCCGACCGGCATTGGCCAAGGGGCGCTGGGTGATTTGCGACCGCTTCTCCGATTCCACACGTGTGTATCAGGGCGTTGCCGGCGGCTTGCCCTCGCGCGTCTTCGACAGCCTCGACGATCTCGTCGTTGGCACCACCATTCCCGACCTTACGTTCGTGCTGGATTTACCCGCCGAGAACGGACTGAAGCGTGCCCAGCAGCGGCGGCGGTCGCACGTCGAGGCCGATGCATTCGAGAAGCGCGATTTGGCCTACCACCAGCGCCTGCGCGAGGGCTTCGCCGCCATCGCACGTCTCAATCCCGGGCGCTGTCTATTGATCGATGCGAGCCGGGATCCACAGGCGATTGCCGCGGACGTTTGGCTGTACGTCGACCGGCTGGTGCGAGGAACATAAGTGGCCCGCGCACGCGCCGCCCAGGAGAGCGAAACGCTTCCCGAGGCCGATCGCCTCGAAGGCTTTCCGCACCCGCGCGAGACCCGGGCGCTGTTCGGCCAGGACGCGGGTGAACGCGTGCTGGCGGAAGCGTTTGCCGCGGGCCGTATGCACCATGCCTGGCTGCTCACGGGACGGCAGGGGATCGGCAAGGCGACCCTGGCCTACCGCCTGGCCAAGCATGCGCTGGCGAACCCGAAGGAACGCGCCGCCAGCGGCTGCAGCCTTGCGATCGGCTCCGAGACGACGACCAACCGGCAAGTCGTAGCGCAGGCACACCCCGGTCTGCTGGTCCTGAGGCGCCCCTGCGACCCACGGTCGAGGCGCTTCGCCACGAGCATTCCCGTCGACGAAGTGCGCCGGCTGCGGCCGTTCCTCGGGCTCACGGGCGCCCAGGATGGCTGGCGCGTCGTCATCGTCGATAGCGCTGACGAGCTCAACGGCAATGCCGCAAACGCGCTCCTGAAGTCGCTGGAGGAGCCACCCCAGCGCACGCTCTTTTTGCTGATTGCCTCCGAACCGAGCCGCATCCTGCCGACCATCCGCTCGCGCTGCCGGCGGCTCGACCTCGCCCCGCTCGGCGGTAGCGACCTCGAGCGCGCCGTGGAGGCCGCGTATGCAGCCACGGAAGCGGCGCCGCCGCAGGTGGGATTTGGCGAGCTGCGAAAGCTTGCCAAGGGCAGTGTGCGTGCGGCGCTACAACTCGCCGGCAACGGCGGGCTCGAACTTTACCGGCAGATTGAAGCGATATTCGCCGGCTTGCCCGAGGTCGATTGGCTCGCGGCGCACACCCTCTCGGATCAGCTCACTTCGGCCGGTAACGAGCAGCGTCTCGACGCTTTCTATGACCTGTTTCTCGACTACCTGGCGGGGCTCGCGCGCGCCGCCGCCAAGGGAGGGGGCGAAGCGGGCCTGCAAGCCCTGGCGCGGCGCCTGATTGACCCAGGCCGGCTCACGGCTTGGGCGGCGCTCTGGCAGGGGGTGCTGCGCGATCGCAACGAGGCTGCCCGTCTCAACCTCGACCGCAAGGCCGTCCTGCTCGCTGCCTTGGCGCGGCTTGAGGCCTTGGCTCGGGGTCAGGGCGCGCCGGAAACGCAATCTGGGTGGCGTTAGTAGCGGATTCATGATAGCTGAGCCGCGCTGTGCATGCAGAAGACGAGACGATGGGCCTCGATCCCGAGATTGCGCGCTTTCCCAGGGCGGGAGATCTGGCTCGCCCCGGCGACCGAATGCGTTGAGCCTTTGTCGCGCCGGCGTTGCGCCGGCATCTGTCGCCTTCCAGGATCAGCTATAGCGCACGGGACCTGCCACCATGAGCGGGCAAACCAAGTTCTACATCACCACACCGATCTTCTACCCCAACGGTCCACCGCATATCGGCCACGCTTACACGGCGCTTGCCACCGATGCCATCGCCCGTTTCGAGCGTCTGGACGGACGCGACGTATTCTTTCTGACCGGTACCGATGAGCACGGCCTGAAAATGCAGCAGGCCGCGGCGGCCGAGGGTCTGACACCGCAGGCGCTGGCGGATCGCAACTCCGAACGCTTTCGCGCCATGATGCGCGCTCTCGACATCGCTTATGACGACTTCATTCGCACCACCGAGCCGCGGCATCACCGCTCGAGCGAGGAGATCTGGCGGCGCATGGAGAAGTCCGGGGACATTTACCTGGCTAAGTATGCCGGCTGGTACTCGGTGCGTCAGGAAGCCTACTTCGATGAGAAGGAGACGACGCTCGGCGCCGACGGCGTGCGCCGCGAGCCGCTCGGCTCTCCGGTCGCCTGGACCGAGGAGGAGACATACTTTTTTCGCCTCTCGGCGTATCGCGACCGATTGCTCGCACACTATTCCCGCCACCCGGATTTTATTCTGCCGACGGAGCGCTGCAACGAGGTGACGAGCTTCGTCACCGCAGGGCTGCAGGACCTGTCGATATCGCGCACCACACTCTCTTGGGGGGTCAAGGTGCCAAACCAGCCGCTGGCCGCGGGTGCGCCCGTGCACGTGATGTACGTCTGGGTCGACGCACTGACCAATTACATCACCGCCGCCGGTTTTCCGGATCAGACGGCGCCACGCTGGCGCTACTGGCCCGCGGATGTGCACATCATCGGCAAGGATATCCTGCGCTTCCATGCCGTGTACTGGCCGGCGTTCCTGATGTCGGCCGGACTGGCGCTGCCCCAGCGCGTCTTTGCTCACGGGTTTCTCTACAACCGCGGCGAGAAGATGTCGAAATCGGTCGGCAATGTCGTCGATCCGTTCGATCTGGCGAAGGGCTACGGCATCGATCAAGTGCGCTACTTCTTCCTGCGCGAGGCCGCCTTCGGCCAGGACGGCAGCTACAGCCACGAAGCGATCGTCAATCGCATCAACGCCGACCTTGCCCATGATCTCGGCAATCTCGCGCAACGGTCGCTGTCCATGATCGCCAGGAACTGTGCCGGCGAGGTGCCGCAGCCGTCGGCTTTTTCGGCCGAGGACGCGACGATTCTCGCTGACGCCGATGCGCTTTATGGCAAGGCGCGCGCCGCGCTCGACCGCCAGGCCCTCAAGGCCTATCTCGACAGCGTGTGGGGCGTGGTCGCCGATGCCAACCGCTACTTTGCCGCAGAGGCGCCATGGAGCAAGCGCGACAGCGACCGCGCGCGCATGGCAACAGTGCTGTACGTGACGGCGGAGGTGGTGCGACAGCTCGCCATTCTGATCGCACCGGTAATGCCCAATGCAGCCGCCAAGCTGCTCGATCAGCTCGGGCAGAGTGGGGAAGCGCGCAGCTTCCGGGCGCTCGGTGCTAGCGGACGGTTGCGACCCGGCACCCGCCTTCCCCCTCCCGTCGGCGTCTTCCCGCGCTATGTCGCTGCGGCGGTAGACGCCAACGAGGGGTGCGGAGACAAAAGGCGCGGAGCGCGCGATGCTCGTTGACCATCACTGCCACCTCGATTTTGCCGATTTCGCGAGCGATCGGGCGGATGTCGTGGCCCGCGCCCGGGCGGCGGGGGTCGGTATTCTCGTCACCATCTCCACCCGGGTGCGCCGCATCGAGGAGGTTCTGGGAATTGCCGAGACATACCCGAACGTGTTCTGCTCGGTGGGCACCCATCCCCACCACGCTCACGAGGAGAGCGACGTCGACGTGCAGGAGATCGTGGCATTGGCCGCACGCGACAAGGTCGTCGCGATTGGCGAGGCAGGATTGGACTACTTCTACCGCAACAGCCCGCCGGCGGCGCAGGCGGAAGGCTTCCGCAAGCACATCGATGCGGCACAGCAGACCGGCCTTCCCCTGGTGATTCACACGCGCGACGCCGATGCCGATACGGCGTCGATCCTCGAACGGGCGATGCAGGAGAAGCCCTTTGCGGCGATCCTGCACTGCTTCACCGGGGGCAAGGAGCTCGCCGAGCGTGGGCTCGATCTCGGCTGCTATCTCTCGTTTTCGGGGATACTGACGTTCAAGCGGTCCGAGGCCTTGCGCGCCATCGCCAAGAGCGTGCCTCTCGACCGCCTGCTGGTCGAGACGGACGCGCCGTATCTAGCCCCCGGGCGGCACCGCGGAAGGCGCAACGAGCCAGCCTACGTGTTGGAGACGGCCGAGGAGCTGGCGCGCATCAAGAACATCGGATTGGCCGAGCTTGCGCGCGCAACCACGGAAAACTTTTTCCGCGTCTACAGCAAGGTGCCGCGAACGGTGCTGGCGGCATGAGCATGCGCATCACGCTGCTGGGTACCGGGTCTTCCGTCGGCGTGCCGCGCCTCGGTCCGGTATGGGGAGCCTGCGATCCCGGCAACCCCAAGAATCGCCGCCGGCGCTGCGCCATTCTGGTCGAGCAGTTCAGTGGCGGTGGTCGCACCAGCGTACTGGTGGACACGCCCGCCGACCTTCGCGAGCAGCTGCTGGAAGCGGGGGTCAGCCGGCTCGACGGCGTGCTCTACACCCATGATCATGCCGACCACACGCACGGCATCGACGATCTGCGCGGCGTTTACTTCCAGACCAAGCAGCGCGTGCCGATCTACGCCGATGCCGCAACGCGCAGGACGCTGGAGCAGCGGTTCGCCTATTGCTTCGCGCAGCCCGCAGGCTCGCTCTACCCGCCGATCCTGGAGGCGCGCGATCTCTGTGTCGCCCGGCCGCAGCGCATCGTTGGCGCTGGCGGCCCGATCGAGGCAATTCCGATCCTGCACGAGCATGGCGATGGACATTCGCTCGGCTTCCGCTTTGGCAAGATCGCCTACTCGCCGGACGTCGGCGGCATTCCCGACGCGTCCCTGCCGCTGCTGCAGGGGCTCGAGCTGTGGATCGTCGATGCGCTACGGCCAATGCCGCACCCCAGCCATTTCAGCGTCAAGCAGGCCCTGAGCTGGATCGAGCGCCTTGGCGTCAGGCGCGCGGTCCTCACGCACATGACGATCGAACTCGACTACGAGAAACTCAGACAGGAACTGCCCTCCCACGTGCAGCCAGGCTACGACGGCATGGTGATCGAGATTGCTTGACGCGCACGGGATGGCGCAAGCCGGGCGCTAGCGTACGGGTTCACTGCGCAGATCGAACAGCTTGCCGTTGTCCATGCACGAGGGCTCGGCGAGGTGCACGAAGCTCGGCGCAATATCCTCCGGTGTCTTCAGGCTCGCGGGGTTTTCTCCGGGAAAGGCCTTGGCACGCATTCCCGTGCGCGTCGCACCGGGGTTGACGAGATTGACGCGCACCGTCGTATTTTCAACCTCGCGGGCGTAGACCCGCACCAGCGCCTCCAGGCCGGCCTTGGACACCGCATATGGTCCCCAATAGGCGCGTGGCGCCGTTGCCACCCCCGAGGAGACGAAAATCACGCGCCCGGCATCGGAGCGACGCAGCAGGGGGTCGAGGGTACGGATGAGGCGCCAGTTGGCGGTGAGATTGACCTCCATCACCTCGCTCCAGGCGTCCGCCGACACGTGCCCCAAGGGCGACAGCGGTCCGAGGATCCCCGCGTTGCCTACGAGGATGTCGAGCTTGCCCCAGCGCTGATAGATGGTCGGCCCGAGCCCATCGATCTTGTCATGCTGCTTGAGGTTGAGGGTCAGCAGCGTGGCGCTGCCCCCGGCCGAGCGCACCTCATCGTCCACCTCCTCGAGGGCGCCGGAGGTGCGTCCGACGAGGATCAAATGAGCGCCCTCCCGGGCATAGGCGAGCGCGACCGCGCGCCCAATACCGCGGGTCGCACCGGTAACCAGGGCGAGGCGCCCGGCGAGGCGTTGCTTGGCAGTCATGGCTACAGCCCTATCGCAACTTTCCTCCCCGGCCAACTGCGCCGCACTCGGGCAACGCGTATCGACAGATCAACAGCTGGCGACGGCCGGGCATTGCACGACGGGCCAGGCGGCGGCCGGGCGGGCCTGGCGCGGGGCCTCTCGGCCCCGCCGGGTTCGGCCGTGCCGCGACGGGATTCTCGGCAGCGGTGCTCCGCTGCGCCGCATGTGCGGCAATTGTGTGAATTCGCGCATCGCCGGGGCGAGCCGAACCGCAATTTGCTCACTTGCATTTTGCGGTGCGGCAGGCCATATGCGGGGGTGCCGGTGCACCCCGCAGTGGGGTGCGCCTCACGAGTTTACGGTTACGTCAACGTGGCCCTTCGGCTTGGACCGGCGGGCGTGTTTGTCCTTCCCAACTCTGAGACGCCGGGCCGAGCGTGCGGCCCTTCTCTGGCCGGCTTAGCTCACGCATCTTTCGGAGGACACTGCAGTCATGCGAGTGAACGGAACTGTAAAGTTCTTCAACGTCGCAAAGGGTTTCGGCTTTATCACGCCCGAGAGCGGCGGCAAGGATGTGTTCGTCCATGCAACCGCGCTTGAGGCGGCGGGCATTCGCTCCCTTAACGAGGGCGATAAGGTCAGCTTTGTCATCGAGGATGACCGCAGAGGTCGCGGCAAGCAGGCGGCACAACTCGAGAAGGCATAAGTCGGGCTTAGGCGATCATCGCAGGATGGTCCGGGCGACGCGGTCGCCCGGATTTTTTTTACCGGCGGGTGCATCGCCTGCTTGCGGTCCACGCGCGGGACACGCCGGACAAGTGACCCGTTCGGCGGGCGTCGCAGAATCGTGGCAATTGTGCCGCCAGCTGCTAAATACGGGATGGCAGTCGTTGGCAGACCGCGGCGCCTGCGCCGAGGCGGTGCCAGTTGGGGTTTGGGCGCAATGCTGCAATGGCCTTCTCGGGGCATGGGGCCGGCCGCCGCCGCTCTCGCCCTGCTCGTGGTGCTCGGAGCGCAGGTCTCGGCCGAGCGGGCCGCCGCTTTCAACATCAAGAAGGTCGAGGGCAGCGTCTACAAGATCTACACCTGGCGCTTCAATGCCAAGAAGGGCATGGGCGCCGGTACCGGGTTCCTGGTCAGCGGGCACCGCACGCTGATCACCAATTACCACGTGGTCGCTGGCGGCGAGAAATTCTTCATCGGCTACCGCGACGGACCGGTCGGCAAGCTTGTCGAGGCGCGCGTCATCGAGCGCCGTGGCCAAATCGACCTTGCCGTCCTCGAAGCTTACGAGGATTTACCGGGGGAGCCACTGACCTTGGGCAACTATGAGCCCGAGAAGCTTGCCAGCGTCGTCGCCGTGGGCTTTCCCGGCGCGGCCGAGGTCAAGGAAGATCCCAAGGTCCGCTCGATCCCGGAATTGCTGCAGGCAATGAAGGAGCCGAACGGGTTCGATCCGACGATCACCCCTGGCACGGTATCGCGGATCTACTCGGCAACGAACGCGACGCTGAGCGAGCAGCAGGTGCTCAATGCGCGCACGGTACAGCACAACGCCGCAATCAATCCGGGCAACAGCGGCGGGCCGCTGCTTGACGCCTGCACCGCGGTGATCGGCGTCAACTCGTTTTTTCCCAAGGGTGCGCAGGGCGTGTTCTTTTCCATACACTCCGGTGAGGTGATCCGCTTCCTGCATGACCTCAACATCCACTACAAGGAGAGCGGGCCTTGCCTCGCGTCTTCGCTGTCGGCCAGCGGTGGCCTGTTGCTGCCGTTCCTCATCGCCATGTCGACCTTGTTGGCGCTGGCGGCGCTGCTGTTTGCTCTCCGCTACCAGCGCAACCCCTTTAGCGCGATCGGTCACTACGCCCAGCGCCTCAGCGAGATGGGCAAGGTGACGCAACTTGCGGGCAAGTTTGCGCCCCGTGGCTGGTCGGCGGTGTCCGACGTCGCTTCCTTGCAGGCGGTCGGCAGCGGAGCGGCCCACACCCTGGTGGCCGGCAAGCCGATGAGCCTCGGCCGCAGCAAGGCGTGCGCCATCGTGGTCACCGACGACACCGTGTCGATGCAACACGCCCGCCTGCTGTTTGACCGCAACGATCAGAGCCTGACGGTCACCGACCTCGGCTCCTCGAACGGCACATTCCTCAATGGGGCGCGCATTACTGCGGCACAGGCGCGGGCGGGTGACGTTTTGCGCTTTGGCACCGCGGAATTCCGTGTCGCGGC
>JBPYEF010000097.1:0-7088 GCA_051985875.1 Hyphomicrobiaceae bacterium | reverse complement strand
CGGCGGTGCTGGCCGGCGGCTCGGGAGGACTGGAGGCAGCCGCAGGCTCGGTCGCGTCTCGACCCAGGCGATAATAGAGAGCGCCCGCGACGATGATCAGGGCGGCGGTGCCAAGCAAGGCCGGTTTTTTGTAAGCCATCGATCAGCCTGCGCACGCCTTCCCGCCGGGTCGATGCAGACCCTCACTCAGCCGGCCCGGGCATCCCCTGACGCTGTGCGCGCACGCCACGCGGTGAGATCGGCGGAGCCACGCACCATCGCCCGTATTCGCCGCCCGCAGCGCCAAGTGAACCGGCGCGATTGGTCGATGCTCCCGCTGCGACTTCGCCATGCGGCGGGCCGACGGTCCCGGCGCCAGCGGTCGTCGCGGAGACACGGCGCGGAGAACGATCGATACGCTCTGGGTGCCCATCGCACGCTTGAGGAATATGGCAGCTCTCGTCCGGTCGCATATACCAGGATTCCCTGACGCCGAACTGACCAACGCCGGCGAACTCGCCGCTGCGCCGGCGCCGGGCTAGCACGGCGGTCTGCCGACTGCAACACCAGAATTGAACAAGCCATTGAGCTATAGTGAAAATCGGCGCGAGCGACACGGCCGAAGCCGCGTGCACCTGGCGTTAGTGGTCAAGCGTCCGCGCGACCCGGAAGCCGACGTAGCTATAGCGGATATCCGGAGGACTTCCCCCGCGATCGGCCGCCCGCAACACGTGCGGATCATCGATCCACGATCCGCCGCGCAGCACGCGGCGCCCCGCGTCATCGCACGCGGTTGTCCAGGGGATCCCTGTGTCCCTGACCACCGCGGGCATGCTCGCGTAGCTCATATGGTAGCAATCCTCGATCCACTGCCAGGCATTGCCGTGGATGTCGTAGAGGCCGTAGGGGTTTGGCGGAAAACTTCCAACCGGGGAGGTGTACGCCCATTTGTCCGCGCCGCCTTCCCCGGTGGCATTCGCCGCGCTGGCGTTGAATTCATTGCCCCAGAAGTACCTGCGACCCTCATAGCCCCCGCGCGCCGCGCGCTCCCACTCGGCCTCCGATGGCAAGCGATAGCGCCGCGCCTGCGGCAAAGCGAGCTTCGCATTTAACCAGCGGACGAAACTCTGGGCATTGCTCCAGCTGATGCCGACGATCGGATGGCGGGCATCGGTCAACGCCTCGCCCAAGCGCTTGAAGTGGCCGTCGTTGCCGGTGGCAATGTTGTAGGGGCTCCCGGGTTCCTGCCATGCCGGAGGCGCGCACCCCTTCTCGGCCACGCAGCTCTGGTATTCACCGACGGTGACGATGAACCGGCCGAGCGCATACGGGGCGCGAATTGTCACCCGCAGCGGCCGGCCGTTTGGCCCGACCTCATCCCCGTCGCCCTCGCCCTTGCTCGAGCCCATCATGAACGCGCCATCGGGGATGACCACCATTTCCGGGCAGCCGCCGCACTCGTGAAAGCGATCCAACGGCCGCAGTGCGCGCTCCTGTTCCACGGTCAGCGGCCGGTCGGCCGGCAGCTTGCTGTCCGAGGCGGACGCGGCGGGGTTGTCGGATGCCTGCGCAGGCGAATCGGGCCGCCAGAGCGCCGCAGTGGCGAGGGCAATGGCGATCAACGCTGCGGCGACCCTGAGCTCGGCTGCGCGCATCTTCCCGACAATCGGCCAACGCTGCATGCATTCACCCCCGTGCGCTCCGACCCTCGGCCTGCTCGCGTGCACGGGATGCCCTTTGGAGCATACGTCGCGCAGGGAAGGCGCGCCAGGCGCTTTCACAGGCGCGTCCACAGGCGCGTTCCTTGTCACCGCACCCCACGACCCTGCCCGTGCAAGCAAGTGCAAAACCTAGATGAAACTCTTGATCAGGACGACGCACAGCAACGTTAGGGAGCAAACGGTGCCGATGTACATCCAGGTCGTATAGGCCTGCTCGTCTTTGGGCAAATTAAAGGTCTGTAGAATCGCGCCGATGCAGACCGCAACGCCGAGCGCGGCCCGAATCTGCTCGGTCAACGGCCAGGCCATCAAGGTCGCGAAGCTCCCGGTAACCGGCAAGCTTGACCACAGCGCCCCAAAACCAAATGCGAGGATGAAGGCAGAGCGAAAGATGATCCCGAGAATATTGACGTGGCGGCGTCGCGCCGTTGGTGGTGCCGGCGCGGCAGCCGTGGTCGGGTGTATTTCCGTCTCGGGGACCATTGCTTCAGTCCTGGCCGATCGCTCTCACCACCAAGGAAAACTCGTCAAAAGTATAATGTTGGCTGAGCATCGTGCCAAGGTTGCGCCATCTTTTGCGCCGCAGCACGAAGTGGTGGCGCCGCATTGCGCGCGTCGGGTTGCCCGCGTCGGATTGGGCGCGTCGGGCACTCTGCGTTGCACCATGCCGGCAACGCGCGCATTTCACACGGACCAAGCGAGGTGCAGGTACGCGGCGATTTTCCATGCCGTACTGCAAGGATGCCTCTGCATCGTCGCGGCTCGACTAACAGGCGGTCAGCCGTTCCAGCAGCCGATCGAGAAACGGAAGCTGCCCCTTGAGTATCTTGCTCCTTGCCGTGTCTACATCGAACCACGCGGCGCGGTCCACCTCCGGAAACGAACGCCACTTCCCCGAACCTTTCGGCCACTCGATGTGAAAGACATTGCTAACCAGCCTCGCGGGGTCGAAATCCCCGCGCACCGCCCATACGTGCACCAGCTTGCCGCTCCGCTGTCGAATGGAGCCGAGCGGGATGCACTCCCCTTGCGGCGCAAATCCCGTCTCCTCGAAGAATTCGCGCCGTGCGACATCCAGCAGCGACGCCTCTTCGGCGGGTCCTTCCGCCTCGCCTTTCGCCACCGACCAGCTGCCCGCGTCCTTGCGCGCCCAGAACGGCCCGCCCGGATGCACCAGCAGCAGCTCCACACCGCTTACCCCGGTGCGAAAGAGGAGGAGGCCCGCGCTGTGTCTCACCTTGCCCATTGTATCTCTGGTTCCGCGTAAGAGAATGCCGGCACAGCCCGCGCGGCCAACCGCACCGCAATCGCGCCCAAGGCCTTGCCGCGGATAAGAATCGCTGCGAGCGCAACCCGCCGCGATGCGGCTTACCGCGCCCCGGGCAGGGATTTGCGCGCACGCAGCCTCTTTTGCTTGGCGCGGTTGCCGCACACCTCCATCTCGCACCAGCGCCGAGCCCTGTTCTTGGTCCGGTCGAGGAACAGCCAGCCGCAATCCTTCCCGGGGCATTGCTTAATCCGACTGAGATCAGTTTGGCTCAACACGCCGACAGCGGAAAGTGCGATCGGTCCGAGGATGGCCGCGACGGGAAAACGCGCACTTTCCCAAGTCCACGCGTATACCCCACGCACCGGGGTGAGGTGGGCGCAGGCGAGGCAATGCGCGTGAATGTACCCCAGCCGCTCGATGGCTCGCCTCCGCAGCGGCGCGCGCGCGGAGAGGGCGCGGCCGATGCGGTAGACGACGTCGCGCAATTCCAGGGCACGGCGCAACAGCTGACGTGCCAATGCCGGGTCGCGTCGCAGCCGGCGGCGCAGTGTACCGGTACGCGCGTGTGCAAGAATCTTTGTGTGATGCGCCCAAAGAAGGACGTCGTCGGCGCTGTGCAAGTGCTCGACCCGGCGCGCCCCCCCTCGGCCACTGCAGGTATTGGCGAAGTCGAAGGCCAATGCGCAGCCAACGAGTGCCAGCGTCGCCGCGCGTGAAGCAGGTCGCTTGTTGCGCGCTGTTTCCTTTGCCATGACCAGCTTGTCCTCGACCTTGGCGAACGGTATCCTAACCATCAATTGTCATTTTGGAGGTTAGCATGTTGAGAGCCACCATTGGCGGGCGCTTGTTGCCCGCAGCGTGCATCTTTGCTCTCCTTGGATATTGTGCAAGCGCTGCTCGCGCGCAGCTCGCCGGCAGCGAGGTGCACATCGGCATCGGCGGGCCGCTAACGACCCCGTCCGCCACGTTTGGCGTTGAGATGCGGCAGGCCGTCGATCTCGCGGTCGACGAGCAGAACGCGGCAGGCGGCCTGCTCGGCGCCAAGGTCACCGCCATCGCCATCGACGACGCGGCAAGCAACGAGAAGGGCACCGAAGCCGCCGACCGCTTCTGCCATGACCCCCTCAATCTCGGCGTCGTCGGCCACGTCAATAGCGGGGTGACGATTGCAGCCTCAGCCGTTTACGCCGCCTGTGGTCTCCTCGCCCTGACGCCCATGTCCTCCTCTCCGGGGGTAACCGAGCAGGGGCGGTCGAACGTCTTTCGACTCACCAACCGCGATGACCACAAGGGCCCCGGTCTGGCCAAATGGCTCTACCTCAAGGCGGGGAAGCGCCGCGCGGTTGTCCTCGACGATGCCACCGTTTACGGCAAGGGGCTGGCGGACGGGTTTGGTAACGGCTTTGTGGCCGCCGGCGGTGCCGTGCTCCTGCGCCAGAGCGTTCACGCCGGAGATAGCGACTTCCGCGCCCTGCTTGCCGCGCTTCCCGGTAATTTCGACGTTCTGTTCTTCGCCGGCATTCGCGAGGGCGCCTATATCGTCCGAGACATGCGCGCGCTCGGCCTCAATCAGCTGTTTGCGTGCGGCGACGGCTGCTGGAGCGTCGACGGATTCATCAGACCTGCCGACGGTGCTGCCACCAGCGGCGAGGGCGTGCGCATCCTGTCCGCCGCCCCGGCGATCGGCCGCGTGCCCGGCTCATCCGAGTTCGCGGCCCGCTACACGGCGAGGTACGGACCGATCAACAACTACGCAGCAAGCTCTTTTGACGCCGCTCGCCTGGTGTTGGCCGCCATCGGGCAAGCGGCGCGCGCCAAGGGTGCCTTGCCGAGTCGCGCCGAGGTGGTGTCTGCACTGCGCCAGGTGCAGTTTCAAGGCATTGCCTATGCGCGCCCGGTCGCGTGGGATGCAAAGGGCGACAACACGGCGGCCGTGATTTTCGTCAATACCGTTGCCGACGGCCGCTTCAAGGAAATCGATGAGATTACGAGCGTGCCTTAAACGCGTCGCTACGGTGCCCGGCACGGGCCAAACCGCAGATCGGCGCGATGCGGCTCCCACCACCGCGATGCAAGACACATCACCCGAAGGGTCGGCGTGAAACGGTCGTGCGGCGCACGCGGCAGGCTCCGATGGCCTTCCGGTACGCCCTCTGCCACCCCCCGCCGCCGCGGCGTTCGGAGGCCAGCACCGACGGGCCGTGGTACGAGGCAAGCCTTGGCAGGTTGCGGCTTTCCCGTCATCCTGGGGCGGGCAGCGCTCGGGTGACCCGCCGTCTCGTCGGTTTGGGCCGACGGGACGCGTCCTGTGTCCGCCCTGTGCCAGTCCTGTGCCGGTCTAGTGCCGGTCGCCGCGGCGCATCGTTTGCACCACCACCCAGCGTCGATCGTGCGGGGAGTATGGGGAAAATGGCAATGCAGCTGCCCGCAAAGGCACCGTCGATCGTGCTGCCTTTTGGGCCGATGCTCTGCAATGCGACGGCGGTCGGCTGCTGCCATGATCGCGCGGGGCCGCACGGACACGATCGGCGATGGGTGCGTGCGGCATTGCTAGTGCGATCGGTCGCACGCCAGCGCCGCGGCCACCGCTCCCATCCGCGGCGGCGCGCGCCCGCGAAGCCTGCTTGCGGGCGTCGCCCGGCTGCCTTGCCGCAGGTGAGCGGGGCGACGATGCGCCGCATGCGGCGCGCACCCTCGGACTGTTCGCCGGCGGATGGCCCGTCGACGCGGCACCCGGCCCTGGCTCGCACAGCGCTACCTACCCCGCAGTCATGGGCAGCGACGGGAGCGAATGGCGCGTGGTTCAACGGAGCCTAGCGCAATGGCCGCCTCCACAAAGCTCGCCGTGGTAGTGGTGCTGGGTACCACACAAACGCTCGCATGGGCATCGACCTACTACCTGCCCGCCATCCTCGCCGACCGCATCGCCGACGCGATTGGCACCTCCGGTACCTGGTTCTTCGCGGCCTTCTCGACTTCGCTCGTCGTCTCGGCGCTCGTCGCTCCATGGGCCGGTCGCACCGTCGATGCCATCGGTGGCCGGGCGGTGCTCGCCGTCTCCAACGTGGCCATCGCTGTCGGACTCGCGGTGCTCGCGCTGGCCCACAACCAGGTGACGCTCTGGAGCGCGTGGCTGATCCTCGGCCTCGGCATGGGCATTGGTCTTTACGACACCGCATTCGCGGCACTCGGGCGGATATACGGGGCGGAGGCGCGATCGGCGATCACTGGCATCACCGTGATCGCCGGCTTTGCAAGCACGCTCGGATGGCCGCTTACCGCCTGGGGTGCCCGTGGGCTCGGGTGGCGGGAGACGTGTCTCGCCTGGGCTGCCGCCAACCTTGTCGTCGCCCTACCGCTGAACCTCCTGTTCTTGCCGCGGTCACCGCATCCGACCGCGGCGGCAGTGGAGCAAGCCAAGGCGCGGGTGCGCTTGGACCGCAGCATGGTCGTGCTCGGTTTCGCCTTCGCCGTGTCGTGGATGGTTGTGGCAGCTATGGCGGTGCACTTGCCACGCCTACTCGAGGCGGCTGGCGCATCAAGCGTGCAGGCGGTCGCCGCCGGCGCCCTGATAGGACCCGCGCAGGTTGCCGCCCGCATTGCCGAGGCGGGCCTGCTCAAGCGCTTTCATCCCATGTTGTCGGCTCGCCTCTCGGTCGCGCTGCATCCGATCGGCGCGGCTGTGCTTGGTTGCTTCGGCGCAGCCGCGGCATCCGGCGCGTTCACCATTCTGCATGGCGCCGGGAGCGGCATTCTGACGATCGCACGGGGAACGCTGCCGCTGGCGCTGTTCGGCCCGGAGAATTACGGATATCGCCTGGGGCTGCTCGGCGCGCCGTCCCGCGTCGCCATGGCCTTGGCCCCCGTCATGTTCGCCGTGCTGATCGAACGCTTCGGCGTCGGTAGCTTGCTATTCTCCTCGGGGTTGGACATCGCAGCCCTGCTGGCACTGTGCATGCTGCCGAATCAAGCTACGGCGCCTGCCAGCCGTTAGCCGCTTACCGTGCTCCGCTCACCCGCTTCCTCGGCACGCTTGGCGCGCAGCAACGCCGCCAATCCGCGCCACGGGACCGGGGCGCAGCCGAGCGCCAACGCCAGCAGCAGCGGGCTCGCGCCCC
>JBPYEF010000096.1:0-3929 GCA_051985875.1 Hyphomicrobiaceae bacterium | reverse complement strand
CCGATGCAGCAAAGGTGTTGGTGTTTGCACCACACCCTGACGACGAAGTCATCGTTGGTGGGCTGCCACTGCGCCTGATGCGCGAGCAAGGCTTCGCCGTGGTCAATGTCGCGGTCACGCTCGGCAGCAGGCCGGACCGCCGAGCCGCGCGCTGGCGGGAGTTGGAGGCAGCCTGCGCCTATTTGGGCTTTAGCCTGGTCACGCCCGGCCGAAACGGTCTCGAGGCGATCAACCTCGAGGCGCGTGAGCAACACCCCGGGCGGTGGGCTGCATCGGTCGAGGCAGTCGCCGCTGCGGTCGCAATCGAGCGACCTCGCGTCGTGCTCTTCCCCCATGCGGCCGACTGGAACCGGACGCACATTGGCGTCCATCACTTGGTCATTGACGCGATGCGGCGGCTGCCCGCGCTCACGTGTCTGGCCGTGGAGACTGAGTACTGGGCTGCGATGAGCGCCCCAAACCTCATGGTCGAGTCGTCGCCGGCCGATGTGGCGGACCTCGTTGCTGCGCTGTCACTGCATGAGGGCGAGGTGGCGCGCAACGCCTACCACCTGCGCCTGCCGGCCTGGATGATCGACAACGTACGCCGAGGGGCGGAGCTGATCGGCGGCCAGGGTAGCGCGGCACCCCGCTTCGCATTCGCGACGCTCTACCGGCTGCGCGGGTGGAGTGGGGGCGCGTTCCACGACACATTGCGCGCAGGGCACGCGGTCGCGGCTGACGACAGCTTGGAGGGGCTTTTCCCGGCAGACATGGGGGATGGGCTGTGGAAGTGATTGTGCGGCCCGACGCAGACGCCGCGGCAGAACTCGCGGCCCGTCTGATGGCGGCCCGCGTACGGGCAAAGTCAGACCTGGTGTTGGGTTTGGCGACTGGACGCACCATGGAGCAAGTCTACGACCGGCTTGCGGCCATGGACCTGGACTTCTCGAAGTGCCGAAGCTTCAACCTCGACGAGTACATCGGTTTGCCCGCGGGGCACGAGCAATCATACCGTCGCTACATGGACGAACACCTGTTCAGCCGCATCAACATCGCTCACGCCAACACCCACGTGCCGGACGGTATGGCCGCCGACCTCAATTCCGAGGCAGCACGCTACGAACGACTGATCCACGAGGCCGGAGGCATAGATCTGCAACTTCTTGGGATCGGCGAGGCCGGCCACATCGGCTTCAACGAACCGCTATCGGCGCTGATGTCGCGCACCCGCGAGAAGGCGCTCGCACCGGTCACCAGACACCAGAACGCGGCGTTGTTCGGCGGTGACCCGGACCGCGTGCCGGCGCGGGCTCTCACGATGGGGGTGGGCACCATCCTGGAAGCGCGCGAACTGTTGCTGCTCGCGACAGGCTCAGCAAAGGCGTCAATCCTGGCGAAGGCTGTGGAGGGGCCGATCACCGCGATGATCAGCGCGTCAGCGCTTCAGCTCCATCCACGCTGCAAAATCGTCGTGGATGAGGCTGCAGCAAGTGCGTTGACGCAGCGTCAGTACTACGACTGGATCTTTCAGAACGAACCTGAGTGGGAAAGCTTTCGGACGTGAATGCGTCAGCCAGGCACCTCCTGCCCCCATCTCGCCCACCATGAAGATCGCCAGCCAGGACGAACCGTTTCGCCCGCATGCAAGAGCTACGCGGCAGCATCAGCCACGGTCAGCTCCGATCAATCCGCAACCCGCGAGGCGGCCCAGCCGGCGGTGGCAACACGAGCGGATCATTGCCTGGGCTGATCCGCCCCAGCACACGAGGGGCGCGCGATCCTGTCGCACCCGACACGACGCCGGGAACCCCATACCAGGTCAGAAACCCGAGCAGCGCGAACAGGTAGGCTTCCTTACCATCGGCCGGTAGTCCTCGGTCCTCGCTCTTGGCGAGCGGCACCGGGTCGAGCCTGGCGCCGAGGCGCGCCATGAGTACCGGGTTGCGCGTGCCGCCGCCGGATGCCACGACCTCCGTTACGCCATGGGCGTGGCAAGCCTCCGCAACCGTCGTGGCCGTCAGCTCGGCGAGCGTCGCCATCAGATCGGGGAGCGTGACGGGCGACAGTCCGGCAAGGTGCCCCCCGACGTACCCTGTGCGAAACAGCTCGCGCCCCGTGCTCTTGGGTGGCGGCAAAGTGTAGTAGGGCTCTGCGAGCAGGCGCGAGAGTAGGTCCTCGCGCACAGTCCCTGTGCTGGCAACCGCCCCACCCTCGTCGCTGGGCTGCCCGGTCGCAGCGTGCATTTCCGCGTCCATCAGGCAGTTTGCGGGTCCCGTGTCGAAGGCGAGGACCGGCTCGCCAGGCCCGCGCACGAGCGTCACGTTTGCGATGCCGCCCAGATTGAGTGCGGCGCGTGGTCCACCCTCGCTCGCGAGCCAAAGCGCGTCGAGCGTGCTCGCCAATGGCGCGCCGTGACCTCCCGCCGCCACATCGCGGGCGCGGAAGTCACTGATCACCGGCAGCCCCGTGTGTTCTGCAATGATCGCCGGCTGGCCGAGCTGCAAGGTGGCACGGGCCCGACCGTCCTCGATCCAGTGGAATACGGTTTGACCATGCGATGCCACAAGCGCCGTCCGCCCATTTGCGAACTGTGCGTTGCCCCTGGCCGCCGCATTCGCGAACGCCTCGCCGGTGAGCGCGTCGAGCTGACATATCTCCTCTGCCGAGCACAGTGCGGGCGGCAGCGCTGCTATCAGCCGGGCGCGCACCGACTGAGGCCAGGGGTGCTCGGCGTGGCCAAGCGCCCGCAGCGCGATCAGATCGCCGTCCCACCAAAGCTCCGCGGCCGCTACGTCGATCGCGTCCACCGAGGTTCCCGAAATCAGCCCAAGCACGATCATAGCAACGCCTCCCGCACCCGCCCTCCCGCCGCGTCGAGCCGACGATCCGCCTCGTCGGCGTCCACCCCCGCCAGCAGCATGACAACTGCGGGCTTCACGCGCCCGCCTGCGGCGGCGAGAGCCGTTGCCACCTGCGCCTTGTCGGCGCCGGTGATCTCGCCCACCATGCGCGCAGCGCGGCGCCGCAACTTTTCATTCGTGGCGCGCATGTCCACCATCCGGTTACCGTAGGTCTTGCCGAGCGCGACCATGGCGCTCGTGCTCAGCGCGTTCAGCACGATTTTCTGGCTCGTGCCCGCCAGCATCCTTGTGCTGCCCGCGATTGGCTCCGGACCAGTCAGCACCTCGACCGCAATCTCCGCCGCCTCCGCGGCCGGGCTGCCTGGGTTGTTGACGACCGCGATCGTCAGGGCACCACGTGCCCGGGCATGTCGTAGCCCGCCAACCACGAAGGGCGTGCGACCCGAGGCGGCAATACCCACGACGGCGTCGCCCCGCCCAAGGGTGTGCGCATCAAGGGCCGCGCCAGCCGCCCTCGCGTCGTCCTCGGCGCCCTCGGCCGCGCGGCGCACCGCCCCCTCGCCGCCCGCCATGATGGGGACGACAAGGCCGTCCGGTGCCGAATAGGTTGGCCCGAGCTCTGCTGCATCGAGAAAGGCGAGGCGGCCAGGCGTGCCGGCACCGAGGTAGAATAATCGCCCACCCGACTGCATTCGGGCGGCTATCGCCTCTGCCGCCGCAGCGATTTGAGGGGCCGCAGGGACGAGCGCACCCCGGGCCTCGATTTCCGCCTCGACGACGAACCGCGCAACCTCCCCAGGTGGTCGCCGGTCGAGGTCGTCCAGGTCGGGACGCACCAACTCGGTCGCGAGCAGATCGAGCGCGTTCTCCTGGTGAACAGCGGCACGGCGGCGGACAATTTGCGCCTCGTGTGGCAGGTTGTTCCGAAGCGCAAGCAGGCGCGCACCGTCCAATGCCGTGCCACGCGCTGAGACAACCCTCAGGCCAGCATCGGCGAGCAAGGCCTCCAACCGGCCCATGAGCGGTGCACCGATCTGCGTGAGACCGCCGATGACAGCGCAAACTGCACCGGCCGGCAGCGCAGAC